>JBNLCS010000133.1:0-10792 GCA_050303935.1 Bacteroidales bacterium | reverse complement strand
GTTAACGCGGCCGATACCATGCCGGGTTTTTCAAACAAAGCATATACAAATGGAACTCCTCTTGTTATATTAATCCCAAATGTTGATAGACATTTTGAACATATTGAGCAATATCAGTTAACAAACAGAACTCCGCGTCCGGGACATGCTTCGTATGCTTCATATCAAAAATATCATGAATGGGACGATTCAATTGGTGCCGGCTTTTTTAGTGGAAGATATACGTCTACTATTGTTGCTGCAGGTGTTATTGCAAAAAAAATCCTGAAAGATCATGGTATTGAAGTTACAGCTTATGTAAAAGAAGCAGCTGGCGTTAGCATGGGTGACATGGCCATTGACAAAATTCGTGAAAAAGCAGCCTTGTATCGTCAGTTAAGAAAAGAACACGACCCTGTTTACCAGTTCATTTTTGCACAAAACAGGATGAAAAACGGTATGCGGTTCTTTGAAAAAGCTGCTGTATTAGCTGAATTAGAGAAGGTTGTACCCGAACTGGGCAAAGCAAAATTTGATGAAGCAGCCGTTCGCGAAAAATATGGTATTAACCCTAAATTATTCTGTCCTGACATGGAAATTGCCGATGCAATGTATAACGAGATACTTCGCATCACCAAAGAAGGTGATTCATCGGGCGGATTAGTTGAAGTAGTGGTTACTGGGGTACCTGCCGGTTTGGGTGAACCTGTTTTTGAGAAACTTGATGGTGAACTGGGCCGATTAATGAATATTGGTACTGTTAAAGCCGTTGAAGTAGGATGTGGTATGAAAGCTGCAACGATGACCGGATCGGAATGCAACGATGAGTTAAGAATGAAAGATGGCAAGGTTATTTTTGGTTCAAATAATGCAGGTGGTATAACTGGAGGTTTAACTACCGGGCAAGATATTGTGGCCAGGGTAGCTGTGAAACCAACACCAACTATTGCAAAGCCACAAAGAACAATTGATAAAGTTAGTCTTGAGGAAAAAGACCTGGCTGCCGTTACACGTCGCGACCCCACCATTGTTGCACGTATGTGGCCCATTGTTGAGGCATATACAGCTATGATCATGCTTGATAACCTTTATCAACATATCGCTTTTCAATCCCTCATTCCCAAAAAATAAAAAAATGAATTAATTTTGGCCCTGTTTTTAACAGGGCTTTTTTTTGCCAAATGTGTGATTTAATTGTTTAACAATAAAAGTATTTGATGAGGTATTATTTGATTGGATATAAAAGTAGCGGGAAGTCAACTCTGGGAAGGCAATTGGCTGAAAAATTAAAAATGGATTTTATCGATCTCGATAATTTTATCGAGGAAAAACTTGGTAAATCAATACCAGAAGTATACACTGAATTGGGTGATGAAAAATTCAGGGTATTAGAATGGAAAATGCTCAAAGAAATTGTTCAACATGATAATGTTGTGGTTTCCACTGGAGGTGGCACCCCTTGTCATTGCGACAATATGAATATTATGCAAACCACGGGTGAAATTATATACATTAAAGTGGATGAAGCTGTATTGGTAGAAAGATTAAAAATTGCTGTTATGAAAAACAGGCCAATTGTGAAAAATAAATCGGAAGATGATCTGAAAGAGTATGTCGCTGAGTTAAAAAAGAATTGTGAGCACCATTATGAGCAGGCACATCATATTATTGAAGGAAAAATCATTAATGTAGAAGATATTATCAGTTTATTGCAGTTAAAGCAACATTCATAAAAAAAATATCTTTGTTAACATCTAAACGCTAACCTTAAACGTATAATTGGTAAATTTGAAAACAAAAAACATATTCGCTATTTAGCATGAACAAATGATTTTGATATTAATCAAAGGAATATTAATAGGATTTATGATATCTGTACCCATGGGACCAATTGGTGTTCTCGTTGTTCAAAGAACTTTAAGCAGTGGGCGTTGGTCAGGATTAGTTTCAGGTATGGGAGGTGCGGCGGCAGATACAATTTTCGCACTCATAGCAGGGTTTGGTGTTAATTACGTGGTTGGTTTAATTCAACATCAGGAACTGGCCATTAAATTAGGTGGTAGTATTGTTGTAATCCTAATGGGGGCAAAGGTATATACTTCAAACACAGTAAAACAATTTAGGAATTCGAAGATCAAGAATGAAAAACGATTTTTAAAGCATTTTGTTTCCGTGTTTATTTTGACACTGACTAACCCAACATTAATCCTGGCTTTTATTGCATTTTTCGCGTGGTTAAATGTTGTCCCACATTCTTCCAATGTAATCATGTCGTTTATGTTATCGTCAATGGTTGTGCTCGGTGTTTTTATTGGTGGTTCCCTTTGGTGGTTTGTTGTTTCTTCGGTGGTAGGCCATTTTCGAAATAAACTTAAAGTAAGAAGTATTTACTGGTTCAGTAAAATTTCAGGAGGTATTATCATGCTAATAGGTGTAGTGTATATCGTTAAGGCATTGATCGAGATGTATATGTAAGGAAGAAACAAGAAATCCCTTTAAACCCTGGCACAAATATTTTCACTACTGATCATACGTTTCTTTTTGTCCCATATTTTATTGGGCTTTTAATAATAGTCCATAATAAAAGCACCAACTATTCCCCCGCCCTTTTAGCCTGAATCATTCATACAATACGCCAAATCCCACGCTTATTTAGACTATTTATAAATTATTTGTAAATAAATTGGCTAAAAACTAGAAGCTTTTCCGCATTCATCTTATTTTTGCATCTTAAATACACTGAAGCGAAACCAATATTTAATATGGTAGATAAAAAACTTTTAGATAAGTATAACAAGGCGGTTCCAAGGTATACCAGTTATCCACCGGCAAACCATTTCACCAATAATTTTAACGAGGGGCAATACAGGAAATTCCTTGAATTATCTAACAACGATAAACCGGAGCACATTGCTTTCTATATACATATCCCCTTTTGCAAAAAAATATGCTTTTACTGTGGTTGTAATGCCTGCACTTTTAAAGAACCACTGCAGGTTGAAAAGTACATGGATGCATTGAAAAAAGAAATTAAACTGGTAACTTCTTACATTGACAAAAACAGAAAAGTTTCCCAAATCCATTATGGTGGGGGAACGCCTAATTCAATACCGGCATCCTATTTACAGGAAATTAATGAACTGGTTTTTTCTCAATTTTCGTTTATTGAAGACCCCGAGATCGCTATTGAATGTAACCCTGCTTATTTTGACTTTAACTATCTCACCCAGCTAAAAGAAGCCGGTTTTAATCGTTTTAGCCTGGGTATCCAGGACTTTAACGAGAAGGTTTTAAAAGGGGTAAACCGTGAACCTTCAGCCCTTCCTGTTATTGACATAAAGAATTTTTTAAAGGATGGGGACGATAAAATAGCAGTAAACCTGGATTTTATTTATGGACTGCCTTTTCAAAATAAAAAAAGTTTTATTGATACGATAAAAAAAGCCGTTGAAATAAAGCCAGACAGGTTGGTAACTTTTTCATATGCACACGTTCCCTGGATGAAAAAGCACCAACAAATACTTGAAAAAAGGGGATTGCCCACACCTGAAGAAAAAACGGATATGTTTTTTGGTGGCTACGAAATACTTACAAATGCCGGATATGCCCCTATCGGTTTCGACCATTTTGTACTACCCGGTGATGAATTGAACAGGGCCCTTGAAAACAAAATGCTTCATCGTAATTTCCAGGGATATTGCACACGTCGTACCACAGGCCAGGTATATGCCTTTGGTGTATCAGCCATAAGCCAGTTAGAAAAAGCTTACATTCAAAATGTTAAAGAAATAGATCCATACATTCAATCGCTTGAAAATAAACAGCTTCCCGTGGAAAAAGGTTGTATTCCAACAAAGAATCAAATTATTACCCGCGAAATAATTACCGAATTAATGTGTAATCTTCAAGTAAACTGGGAACAGTTGGCTAAAAAAATGGATTATTCTGTTGATGAATTAAAAAGCGGATATGTTTGGAATGAAATTGAATTACAGGAAATGCAAAAAGACGGAATTTTACTATTTAATAATGATGGCATAAAGGTTATAGGACAAGGTTGGTTTTTTGTACGAAATATAGCTGCCTTACTTGACCCTGAATATGAAGCACAGGCTAACAAATATTCGAAAACTGTTTAACAATGGATGAAAACCAACAAGTTGAAATAACAATTATTGGTGCCGGGTTGACTGGTTTGACACTTGCACTTCATCTTTCTAGGGCTGGTAAAAAGATAAAAGTAATTGAAAAAGCTGATGTTATTGGTGGGGTTATACAATCGCACCGGGAAGGTGGATTTATATTTGAATCAGGCCCAAACACAGGGGTATTAAGCAATCCTGAAATTGCTGAATTATTTGAATACTTAAATGGGGGCTGCAAGCTGGAAGTTGCCAATCCCGATGCAAAATTCAGGTGGATATGGAAAAAAGGTAAATGGCACCCCCTACCCTACAACGCAAAATCAGCAATAACCAACAAATTATTCAAAAAACGGGATATGTTAAAGGTTATTGGGGAACCTTTTAGAAAAAAAGGCACAAATCCCCACGAAAGCGTTGCCGATATGGTAAAACGGAGGTTGGGCAAAAGCATTCTGGATTATGCTGTGGACCCGTTTATCTCAGGTATTTATGCCGGTGACCCTGATAGGTTAATAACCAAATACGCACTTTCTAAATTGTATAACCTTGAACAACAATATGGCAGTTTTATTAAAGGTTCAATAAAAAAAAGTAAAGAACGAAAGGCAAGCAGTTCAGAAAGGCATAAAAAAGCTACTAAAGAGGTATTTTCTGTTAAAGGTGGCCTTTCGGAAATGATGAAAGCCCTGGGAGAAAAAATTGGAAATGAAAATATTGAACTTAATTGTAAAAACGTTTCAGTTTCTCAAAAAGACAAGGCGTTTTTAATAAATTACAAGAACGAAAAAGACCAGATCGTAGAAATTAAATGCGAAAAGGTAGTATCCACAATGGGTGGCTATGCCATTAAAGATGTTTTTTCGTTTTTTAACAAGGAAGAGATAGAACCTTTTGAAAAAATGGAATATGCCAAAGTGGTCCAGGTGGCGGCCGGTTTTAAAAAATGGACAGGTATAGAACTGAAAGCATTTGGCGGGTTAATCCCATCCAAAGAAAACAGGAAAGCATTGGGTATATTATTCCCTTCTTCCATTTTTGAAGGGCGTGCACCTAAGGATGGGGCCCTCTTATCTATTTTTATGGGTGGAAGGAGAAAGCCTGAAATAATTGAAATGAACGATGATGAAATAATCGGAATTGTACAACAGGAATTGAAAGAAACCATGGGGTTAGAAAATCCAAAGCCTGATATGCTCAAGATTTTCAGGTACCAGCACGCCATACCCCAATACGAGGTTTCCACGGGAGAAAGGTTAGATATGATTCAAAAACTTGAACAAAAATACCCCGGGCTAATCCTGGCCGGAAACATTAGGGATGGTATTGGTATGGCTGACAGGGTCAAGCAGGGGGTTGATATAGCAGAAAGGTTGAAGGGTAAGGTTTAAAGCTGAAAGTTGAAACAGTGAAAAGCAAGTACAAATATGCGTTTTAAGAAAGTAGGACACGTTGCAGAAAAATACAAAGAAGTTCAAAATAAAGCTTGTGATATACTTGACGAAGCCGATGGAAAAGCCCTTTTTTCAAAAGATGCATGGACAAAAGAAATAGGCAATGGCCTTACAAGGGTTATGGCTGGGGGCAGGCACATTGAGAAAGCTGCCATCAATTTTTCCCATGTAACCGGTAATTATACCGAAAGAATGGCTAAAATGGCCGGAAAATCGGGAAAAACGTTTTCGGCAACCGGGGTATCATCCATTATACATCCCGTAAACCCCTTTGTGCCAATCACCCATATGAACATTCGCTATTTTGAAACCGATAGTGGTTTAAGTTGGTTTGGTGGAGGAATAGACCTTACACCACATTATATCGATAAAAAAGAAGCTTCCTATTTTCATAAAGAAATTAAAAAGGTATGTGATCAATCAAACACCCGGTTTTATACAAAATTTAAAAAATGGGCCGATGATTATTTCTTTATCACACATCGAAACGAAACCAGGGGGATTGGGGGCATCTTTTTTGATCAACTGGAACCAGAAAAAGAATATGGTTTTGATTTATTACTGGAATTTACACTGAATATTGGTAAGCTCTATCCCATATTATATGCTGAACTGATGGAACAAAAGAAAGACACTCCATATACTGAACAACACAAAGCCTGGCAATTGTTACGAAGGGGAAGGTATATTGAGTTTAACCTCGTGTATGACCGGGGAACAAAATTTGGGCTGGATTCGGGAGGAAACACCGAGTCAATATTGGTTAGCATGCCACCAATGGCAAGCTGGATATACGATCAGGTACCCAAAGCGGGTAGTGCTGAAAAAGAAACACTTGATATGCTTAAAAAGGACATTGACTGGTTAACAATAAAATAACAATTTTTGTACGAAACAACCCAACTATTGAACGGAAGATTTTTACCATTGTACGAAATATCTAAGCCATTGTATGAAGTATCTACTCCATTGTACGGAGTATTTCCTCCATTGTACGGAGTATCTACTCCATTGTACGAAGTATCTACTCCATTGTACGAAGTATTTCCTCCATTGTACGAAGTATCTACTCCATTGTACGAAGTATCTACTTCATTGTACGAAGTATCTACTTCATTGTACGAAGTACCTACTCCACCTTACGGATTATCTGCCCCACAGAATAACACATCTTCACTAATGAACAAATTGTCCCTCAATATAACTTGTTATAAAATCTATTCTACTATATCAAAATTAAACGAGTAATTATTTAAAATATGCAAAATAAAAAAGCCCTGGTACTGGTAAATGTAGGTACCCCTGATCAACCAAAAGTTAAAGATGTTAGAAGGTATTTAAGGGAATTTTTAAATGACAGACGGGTAATAGACTTACCATTACTTCTGCAAAAATTCCTTGTAAACATGATTATTATACCTTTCAGGGTAAGAAACTCCACCAAATTATACCAAATGTTATGGACCGAAAAAGGGTCGCCATTACTAATCTATTTAAATGGATTGGTTACAAAGGTACAGGGCAAAACCGGTAATGGAATGGACGTGTATGGGGCCATGCGTTATCGAAACCCATCTTTAAAAGGTGTATTACAACGAATAAAGGAAAAAAACTATCAGGAAGTAATTATTTTACCATTGTTCCCACAATATGCTTCCTCAACTTCAGGTACCGTTTCCCAATTTGTAATGGATACCGTAAAAAAATGGAACGTGGTCCCCAACATAAAATTTGTGAACCAGTTTTACAATCACCCTTCTTTTATCAAAACCTTTGCAAACCGAATAGCAAGTTACAAACCAGAAGAATACGATCATATTGTTTTCTCATATCATGGACTACCAAACCGGCAATTAAACAAAGTCCATCCCGGGATAAATTGTGCAAACTGCAACTGTGATAAAGAATTTCCCGAACACGGAAAATATTGTTACCGGGCAACCTGCTATGCCACCACACGTTTACTGGCTGAAAAACTGAAGCTACAACCTGATGAATATACTACATCCTTTCAATCCAGGTTGTCCAATAACTGGATGACACCATTTACTGACGAAACATTAGTTAACCTGGCCAAAAAAGGAGTAAAAAAAATATTGGTCACTACTCCGGCTTTTGTCGCTGATTGTTTGGAAACCACCATTGAAATCGGCACTGAATATGGTGACCTTTTTCGAGATAATGACGGGGAAAAATTAACCCTTGTGGAAAGTTTAAATGATACTGAGGAGTGGGCCGATACTGTAATTAATATTATTGGTAATTAGTTTCTGCAAGAAAACACCAAATACTTCGTTATTCTCAACTTGAATTCAGTCATCCCGCCAAGCGGGACTCCTGAAATTCAAGCTTTCGAATGCCTCGTCTTTGCCGCCTTCTTATCAGAAACTTAAAAAATGATTAGTTTTCTTGCAGGGTCTACTTAGATGCAATCCATTTATCATGTCTTCTAAAACTCAGAATAATACCGGCATCCGGATATTCTCCGGAAAATTTTGCAAGCGATTGTTCCATGGTGACATCACGTTCAAACGAAAACAAAAACTTTTCATGTTCAGATTGCTGAATAATAGACTCGTGATACTTAAAATGGTGTTTTTTTGTAAACCGTACATCATTCAGTTTAGGAAAAGCCTGTTGCTGTAAAAAGGTTGTAGCAGTTTTTGGCAATCCCGGATGAAAAAAAACAGTTGGCTTCTTCCCTTCACTATTCAATACCATCACACAAATTTTTACTGTCTAGGGGGGGCAAATATAACAAATTAATTAAAAAAACTTAGTTTATTGATTGTTCTTCCCCACTCATCCTGAAAAGTACATATCGTTCAGACTTTGATGCTAACAGTAACTTCTTATCATCTTTTATTAAATTGTAGTCATGCATGGATGCTAAATACAAAAGCCCTTTTTTAGGTTTTTCATGATACTGAATAACCTGGTTCTTTTCTACCGATAAATAAAAAGGAATTTTGTAATAAATATATGGTGGCATTACATAGTGACCGCCTTTATATTTAACAATATCTACGGGACCAATGGAAACTTTGACCGGAAACCTCCTTAATGTTCCGGTAAAATATATTTTTTCATTTTTAGATAGATCGATAGTATTCGCTATAAAATCCCTGTAATCAGGGTCCTTTTCATTTCGTATCGGTGCATAGGTAAGATTCATTAAGAAACGTAACATAATAAGCAGGAATATAAACGAAAAATACCATTGCTGTTTGTTTCTTATGAAATAAAACATATTAAAAACGGATAGTATCAACAGCAAAGGTGAAAGATATTTTATGGCAAGTAAAGCACTTGTTATTTTTAAAAATGGGGCTATCCCTACTAATAATATTACAAGAATATGAATAACAAGAATAGGGGCCACAAACCATTTTCTTTCATAAACCTTTTCAAAATATGGAAAAGAATAATATGCCACCACGGTAAGTAAAAAGGGCACAAACATGTACAGGTACCTGATTTTAACACCTGGTGTAAGCCAATACAATATGATATTCGTGATAATGAAAAGAATAAAAAATGAAATAAGTTTATTTGATGGTATTTTTTTAAATCCATTCTTAAAAAAAACTGGAAAAAATATAAGCAACGACCAAGGCAATGTTTTACTTACCAAGAGAAAAGGAAATGAAATAAAACCCTGAAGCAATACATTAAAACCTGCCCCTTCTTTAACAGTCCGTTCAGATGATTCTGTAAATAACCTAATTAAAAATGGTAATGGATCGTTATATTTTCCATACCATACAAAATAACCTGCCAACATACCAAATGCCATAAGGATCCCGGTAATATGCTGCCAACGCACCAGAACTTTTAAATCCCTGAAATAGATTGATAAAGCAATTAAAGTGATGCCCTGAAAAGCTATAGATGGTACCCCTTTTGTTAATATACCCAAAACCATTAAAAAATACGATGCCAGAAACATTTTCAGGTATTGCTTTTTCTCGTAAAAAACAAAAATTGATACTATTTGACAAACTACAATAAACGAATAAAACAGGTCTATTTCCCCGCTGTGCAAGGTTGCATAAAAAAATATATCACCCGACGTAAGGAAAATTAGCGTAGAAAATACAGCCATGTTTTTGTTAACATATTTCCGGACAACCACAAACAGTACGTACCCCATGCCAACGTAACCCAAAACAGAAGGCAAACGGACAATCCATTCAGCTTTGCTGCCAAAAAGCTTAAAAAAGAATAAAATAACCCAGTTAAAAACCGGAGGTTTATTATAATAAGGTTCCCCATTTAAGGTTGGCATCACTATGTTATCCCTAAGAAGCATTTCAAGGGACACAAGGGCCCTTCTTGGTTCTTCCATACGAAGGTCAATCAACGACAACGAGCTTAAAACACTAATTACGAGAAGTACCAGGGAAATCCACACAAACCTGGTTGGGTCCAACCACTTGAATAAATAATTTAGCTTCTTCAATTTACCTTTATTTACACTACATTGAGAAGCCAAAGTTAACATATTCTTCCAAATGTTTCGAGCAATTTTATAGGTCCATGCAACCCTAAAAATTTCTTACTGTCATTGAAAACAAATAGTAATTAATTAAAAGATGATACAAAAAAGATTATTTATAATTTTAACGTTAATCATATTTTCATGCAAGGCATTTACACAAATAGTAACACAGGTAATAAGGGGTAAAGTTGTGGATTCGGAAACCCAGCAACCTCTTCCGTACGCCACAATATCAATACCAACATTAACGCCCCCTATAGGAAGCACAACAGATGATAATGGTATTTTCAGATTAGAAAATGTTCCTGTTGGAAGGCATAATGTTGTTATATCATTCATGGGTTATGAAACGAAAACAATTCCTGAACTCATGATTACTTCAGGCAAAGAAATAGTCCTTAACATAGGGCTCAAAGAAAGTCTTTCAAAACTTGAAGAAGTCACGGTAAAAGCTTATACAAAAAAAGACAAGCCACTCAACAATATGTCAACATTAAGTGCAAGGACCTTTTCTATTGAAGAGGCACAGCGCTACGCAGGCGGGTTCGATGATCCGGCCCGGCTGGCATCATCATTTGCAGGGGTAACAACCGGTTACCTGGATGACAATGGAATAATAGTACGCGGAAATGCCCCAAAGGGACTGCTTTGGAGATTGGAAGGCATAGAAATATCGAACCCAAATCATTTTGCCGGATTAACCACTTTTGGAGGAG
>JBNLCS010000132.1:0-6141 GCA_050303935.1 Bacteroidales bacterium | reverse complement strand
TCCGATCTTTTATATTCTTTAATGGTCCCTGCTCTTTACTATCCTTATCCACAAGAATATTAATTATTTTCCATTTGCTTGTAATTTCTTGAGGTATATTAATATTATTACCTGATTTAAGAATTAAATAAGGATTTGCTTCATTTAAAATACTTACAATTCTTGATGTAGGTTGATTTGAATCAATAGGTAAATATGTTCCACCCGCTTTTAATATGGACAGAATGGATATAATCATTTCTGTCGATCTATTTGTAAGCAGACCAACAATTGTATCTTTTGTAACTCCTAATTGCCGTAATTTTTTTGCCCCTTGATCTGACTTTTCTTCTAAGAGACAATAAGTTATATTACAATCATTATAAGATAATGCAATTTGATCAGGAGTCTTTAAAACCTGATCTAAAATTAATCTATGTATAGTTTTATCCTTAGGATAATGCGTTGAAGTATTATTAAATTCATAAAGCAACTTTTGTAATTCCTTTTTATCAACCAAACTTATATCAGATATTTCTATTTCAGGATTTTCTGTAATTGTAAACAAAATATGATTAAGATGTTCGGATAATCTTTTAATTGTCTCTCTCTTAAATAATTTTGTACAATATTCATAACTAAAAACTAAACAATTTTTTTCCTGATTGACCTCCAATGTTAGATCATATTTTGAGACAGGTACGGTGTAAGAATAAGGTTCGATCTCAAATTCTTTCAAATATGAATCGCTATCTGATATTTCTTCGGATGAATCATTTTTGTCATAATTTTGATAAATAAACAATATATCAAATAGTGGATTTCGACTAACATCTCTTTTGATATTTAACTCTTCTACAAGATCTTCATATTGAAAATCTTGATTTTCAAATGCTTCTAATATAAGGTCTTTAACTTCTTTTAAGTATAGATGGAATTTTTTATTGTTATTCGGATGACTTCTTATAACAACAATATTTATAAATAATCCTATAACATTTTCCAAATCATTATGAGACCTCCCTGCTGTAGGAGATCCCAATATAATATCTTCGTGGTTTGAATACTTTGATAACAAAATTGAAAAAACGGAAACTAAAAAGGAGTATATTGTTGTATCGTATTTTAATACGATTTTTGATATTTTATCAAATATTTCGTTTTCAATTTTAATATGAAATCTATCCCCTTCAAAACTTTGCATATTTGGTCTCTGAAAATCTAATGGCAATTCGATATTAGTTATTTCCTCCGAGAACATTTTAAGCCAAAATGATTTTTGTTTATTAATGATACCTGAATTACGTAATTTACTTTGCCAAATAGAATAATCTTTATATTGAATATCAACATCATTTAATCGTTTATTTGATAAAATAGAATATATTTCATTTATAAAAATTGTTAGTGAAATACCATCTGTAATAATATGATGCATATCGAACAGAAGCAAATGTTCCTGATCTGAAAATTGTATAATTTTCACCCTTATTAAGGGTGCCTTGGCTAGATTAAATGGCCTGACAAAGCTTTTAAATATAGTCTCAATTTCTTTATCTCTTGATGAAGGATCAAAATTCATTTCTTTATATTCGACCTCAAATTCAGGATTTTCATTTATAATTTGAACAATTTCTGTATCAATAAGATGAAACGAAGTTTTAAAAGCATCGTGACGTTTTATTAACTCCTTAAATAAGTTATTTAAAACTTGTCTATCGAATTTTCCATGAACAATAAAAATAGAGGGTAAATTATATGAAATGCCATTCCCCTCAATCTGATTTAAAATAAACAATCTCCTTTGCGATGATGAAACCGGGTAGAATTCTTTTTTCTCAGCTTTTTTAATGGTTTTGAATTTCTTTTTTTCTTTACCTTTTATTACCTCTGAAAGCTTACGAATAGTTTGATTAAAGAATATTTCCTTTAAAGGAATTTCAATGTTAAAGGTTTTGTGTATTTTAGAAATTAAAGTGGTAGCTTTTAACGAATGTCCCCCTAATTCAAAGAAGTTATGTTCAATCCCAACACCTTCAACTTTCAAAATTTCTTCCCAAATCTGGACAAGTTTTTCCTGAATCGTATTTTCAGGAACAATATAATGGGCTGTGATATTGATAAACTCATTGAAATGTGGTAAATTTCCCTTATCAATTTTACCTGAACTTGTCATGGGAAATTTTTCCATTCTAATACAATGAGAAGGGATCATATAATCTGGTAACTGCCTCATTAGGAATTCCCTCAGTTTATCCTGAGGAAATTGATCGTAAGCAATATAATATGCGCAGATAATATTGTCATTAGTATCTTCAGTTACTGAAACAACACAGGCTTCTTTTACTTTTTCATGTTTTAATATATTGTTTTCTATCTCCTCTAATTCAATACGAAAACCTCTTAATTTTATTTGGCTATCATTTCGTCCAATAAATTCCAAATTTCCATTTGGTAACCATCTGGCTAAATCACCTGTTTTATAGACACGTTCTCCGGGAATATACGGATTTGGAATAAATTTTTGATCTGTTAAATTGGGATTATTTAAATATCCTCTTGCTAATCCTTTTCCAGAAATAAAAATCTCTCCCGAGATACCATCGGGCATCAACTCATTTCTATTGTTCAAAGTATAGATACTTGTACATGATATTGGTTTTCCAATTGGTATCCTTGAATTGCCCTTTTTATCATGATCGTTAACAAGATAATAGGTTGAGTTTACACAAGATTCAGTAGGACCATATACATTACTAATGTTATTAGTATAAAATTCTGAGATAGCTTTCAATGTTCTTTTTTGTAATACCTCTCCACCAATAATGAAATGTTTTACAGCTATTTTCTCATTTTTCTTTTCTAATCCTTGCAATAGCAGCTTTAAATGGGTTGGGGTGCCGTCACAAATATCGATGCACAATGCATTTAACCTGTCTAATAATATCTTACCATCTCTTTTTTCGCTTTCTGATATGATACATAAATTATTTTTAAAAATTAAAGAAGAATAAATTTGTTGAACTGATGCATCAAAAACAAAAGATGATAATAAAGCTAGATTTAAATTTTCACCATATCTACAATGTACTCTATTATATAAATCATATATAAAATTTAAAACACTTCCTTCTTCAACAACAACACCTTTGGCAAATCCTGTTGTACCTGATGTGTATATAATATATATTATCCTTGTTTTATCGACTTTTATTTCAGGATTTCCAACTTGTTTCATGTTAATATTCTGACCAATATCAAAAATTGTAATATCTGTATCTGAAACAAAAGATTGGATTCCCTTGATAACATTGTTATGGGTAATTATATATTTTGAATTACTGTCAGCTAATATATATTTAATTCTGGATTCAGGTGTAAGAACATCAATTGGCAAATAGGCTGCTCCTAATTTTAAAATACTTAAAATAGCTGTTACCATTTCTATTGATCGGTTTAATATAATACACACTAATGTTCCTTCTTTAACCCCTTTTTCTTTGAGTACTTTAGCGACATAGTTTGCTTTTGAATTTAACTCTTCAAAAGAAATATGTTCATTTTTATATCTAACTGAAATAGCATAAGGATATTGATTGACATTGCCTTCAAATAAGTTTTTAATTGATGACTCTGCATGAATTTCATCGACGTTATTGATTTTAACTAATAGTCTTTCTTTTTCATTTTCAGTTAATATTGAAATATCCTTTATTGGAATATCTGGCATCGATAAGGATTTTTGAAATACATTCAAAAAACGTCTTAGTATCAATTCAATTGACTCTTTATGAAACAATGTTGAATTGTATTCAATTTCACAATTTATAGACTCATTTTTATGTGTAAATAAAAAACTGACATTATGTGTAATATGACTAATATATGATTTATCATGCATGTTTAATAATAAAACGGAGACATCAAAAAGAGGGAATCCAGTCATCTCATTTTTGATGTTAAGATCATTTAATATTGATTCAATAGGATAATTTACATGTTTTAATGCATCATTAATTGTATTTTTTACTTCATTTAATAATAGCTTGAATGACATCTCAATATTAAAATTGTTTCGTAAAATCAAAACGGTGTTTAAGAAATCATCTTTCTCTCCTAAATTTTCGATTACACCACCCAAAATTATATCGGTATTATTTGTATATTTTAGTAGTAATAAAGTCACTCCAGCAACAAGTAAAGTATATATTTTAGGATCTGAATTATTCGTAATTGAAATAATTCTGTCAAATAATTCATCTTTAATTTCAAATGATACTTTTTGAACTTCTTTATTAGAAAACTCAAAATGATCATAAATAAATTGCGTTTTATTTATAATACCTGATAAATTATCTTTCCAAAATTTCCTTTCCTCAAAAGACTGATTTGCAACCAAGAATGCTTCAGAAGAAGCGTTTGAATTTCTCATTAATTTAAATCTTTAAAAAATTTAAAATGTAAAATCACTATCAAAAAACTCTGCATTTGTAGAGAGGTATTTTGACTTTTGTTTAAAATGTTTATTTTCATCAATATATCGATCCCTACTAAAAAAATTTACTAATGGAGGTACCGCATTGTTATGTAATCTCATCCAACGTTCATCAGCTTTAGAAATTTCAGAAACTGTATATGGATTGGGAATTCCCAGTTTTTTACAGTGCTGTGTAAACCTTCTTACCCGATCAAAAATAACATTCCAAGATGGATCCGTATCAACACACCATTTATTGATCATCATGAGTTCTCTTGAATTTTCAGGATAAACAAGTTTTCTATTATTGGCCCATTTGTCAGAATTTGATTGTCCCGTATAATAATAATTGAAATATTCACATTCTGCTTCCCAAATATCATTTTTCATTTCTTCCAAGAAATTTAATGTTTCCTGGAAATCTTTTTCTGTTTCCCCCGGATGGCCTATTAGCCAATATGTAGTTGTTTTAATCCCCGCATATGCTAAACTTGAAATCATTTGTTTACTCTTCTGTGGAGTAATTTTTTTATCCATCAAGTCCAATATTTTTTGCGATCCGCTATCTACACCTAAACGAGCACTATACAACCCACCTTTTCTCCATAATTGTGCTATATCATTTGATACATCTCTAGATTCAATACGCATGTATGCTGACCAATAAACTGAGGTATCTCTTTTTAAACATTCGCTTGCTAAATCATCGATATAAGAATTTATCATATTATCACACATAAAAAATATTTGAGTATTGTGTTGATCATATAATTGAACCATTTCATCTACAATATCTTTACAACTTTTTTTCTTAAATTTCCCAAAGAACCTTACAACATTACAGAAACTGCAATGATAATAACAACCAGTAGAACCCAAAGTACCAAGAAAAGGATAATGTTTCAGATCTAAATCCGAGTAATCAGGAATTTTAGTACTCAAACAATTAATATCACTTTCTTTATCGATAATATCATTTTGGGTATAAATTCTTTTTTCGGAAAGTTTTCCTTCCAAATAATCAATAAGCAATTTTTCTCCTGATCCAATAAATATTTTGTCTATATAATTCTTCGTTTCATTTATAAAATAGTTAAAATCAGGACTATTAACAGGTATTTGCTCAGAAAAAATAGAACCACCCATAATAGTTTTAATATCGCTATTATATGTTTTAATTTTCCTGAATGCGAAAATAGAAGCAGGTAAGGTATCTTTTCTTACAGATATCCCAATAATATTCGGATTCTCTTTGCTCAAGAGACTATTTAAAATATTTTCAAGCCACACATAAAAATCATTTACAATATCAACTAGAGTCTTTATCTGAGAATCATTTAACAGAACATCATAAATACTTCTGATAATTGTTTTTATTAATTTTATATATTCATCTTCTGTTTTATAATTTATATGAGACATTAACTGATTTCTAAATACGTCTGTGCCTATACTGTAAAAATTACCTTGCTTTTTTTCGGGAATATATTGTTTTAATGTGTTAAAATAATTATCGTAGATTTTCCTGTATTCAACATCGATATTTAAATCGATAACTCGTGTTTTATACTTTTTTTCTTCCAGGTAAGATTTAAGACTCGCAAGTCCAAGTGGGGGAATTAGTGGAGTCCAAAAAGGCAAAAGCATCAATAATATATTACTATTCTTTTTTTTCATTTCAAATT
>JBNLCS010000131.1:0-3994 GCA_050303935.1 Bacteroidales bacterium | reverse complement strand
TAAACCTCCGGGTAGTTATTGACAGGGATAATATACATGACTTGCCTGCACTTTCACAATATTCCATAGAAAATGGATGGGTTAAACACCCATTGTTTAAAACACAACTTGGCCGTAATTATGAATTACATTACTGCCAGTCAGAAAACAACAAGATTTTTACCCGGTTAGGCATGTATGAATTGCTTTATAAAATGATAAAGTCGCATCCTGAAATTCTTGAATTTCACAAACCAGCCTTTTCAATTTCTAAGTATCTGTTTGAAAATGGCAAACTACCAGAACCATTATTTGATGCTTGTCCGGGCACAAAAACAGAATGGGCTTTTGATTACGTTGGAAATATTTATTCATGCACGGCCACAGTGGGAAAACCAGATGAGAAACTTGGTAGCTTTTATCCCAGCATGTATTTAAACCAAGAAAAAGTTGACGAATGGGAAAACCGTGATGTATTAAGTATTGAAAAATGTAAAGATTGCTCCGTACAACTTGCATGTGGTGGTGGGTGTGCGTCTATTGCGAAAAATGCCTGTGGAAATATATTGTCACCTGACTGCAGACCGGTAAAAGAATTATTAGAATTAGGTATTTCATTATACAATTAAAATACAAAAAAATGAAAGAAATAACAACACAAGAATTTGATCAGGAGGTATTGAACGGTGGAAAAGTAGTACTTGATTTTTATTCCTCCGAGTGCCCGCCATGTGAAGCATTGGCCCCAAAGTTTGAAAGTCTTGACCAACTTTATGGCAAGGATATTAAGTTTCTAAAAATTTTCAGACAAAAAAACCGTGACCTGGCTGAAAAGCTAGGTGTGATGGGATCCCCTACCCTTCTATTTTATGATGGGGGCAAGGAAAAAGGGATTAGGTTAACAGGCGGTATTAAAAGATCTGAAATAATGTATAACCTTGATGGCATGGTAGAAACAAGCCGTAAAGAAGAAATACATAAGCAAATAAAACCTATTACAACAGAATACGACGTAATTATACTTGGGGGAGGCCCCGGAGGATTAACAGCAGGCCTGTATTTATGTCAGGCTAGGGTAAATACAGTTTTGGTTGACGTGGCACTCCCGGGCGGACATGTATCTACAACTCATCAGATTTCAAACTATCCCGGTTTTATTGATCCACAACCCGGTTATATGCTTTCACATTACATGAGTGAACAAACAAAAAAATGCGGCACACAATACAAGGTTTCTGTAGACGTAACCAAAGTAGACCTTAAAAAGAAAGAAATAATTATTGATGATATAGAAACTATTCGGGCAAAAAAAATAATCATTGCTACAGGTACTTCACCAAATTACCTTAATGTACCAGGTGAAAAAGAGCTCAAAGGCAATGGCATTTCCTATTGCGCTACCTGCGATGCAAAATATTTTAACGATAAAGAGGTAATCGTAGTTGGTGGTGGTAATTCAGCTATTGAAGAAGCAGATTTTATTTCAAAATTTGCATCAAAGGTAACCATCGTACATCAGTTTGATAAACTTCAAGCCAATAAACAAGCCCAGGAAAAGGCTTTTTCTAATCCCAAAATTGACTTTTTATTGTCACATGAACCAAGAGGTTTTGAAAAAGAAGGTGGTAAAATGAAAGTAAAGGTAGAAGATTTGAAAAACAAAAAAGAAAAGACGTTAATAACAGATGGGGTTTTCATTTTTATCGGTATGAAGGCCAATACTGAATTGTTTAAGGATAACCTCAAAAAAGACCAGTGGGGATATCTTTTAACTGATGAGGATCAAAGGACAAGTATGCCTGACATATATGCCGTGGGAGACATTGCAAGTAAAAAATACAGACAGATAACAACAGCTATAGCAGATGGCACAGTGGCTGCAATCTCAATCACGAAAGAACTTGATTAAAAAATGACGGAAATTACCCAACTAAAATTAGGTGTAAAAAACTGCAAAATGGGTAATTACGCCGAAAACTAGCAATCATTAACCCCGTATATTTGTATAGGTTTTTTTATTTAAGGTTTAGTTATATGTTCTTTGGTTTACTGTTTTAACGTTTAGCTCTATAAAAGATTTAGTTAAGTAGTTTAAAAAAATAGTTAGTAGTTAGTAGTTAATGTTTGAGTGTTAATTGAGTTGAAGTTGATTGAAGTTGGTTGAAGAGAGCGCCGTGAGAGAGATGGGGCGACAAATGAAGTGTTGATTAATAAAGAAATGGTTTTGAGGGATAGGGCTTATGCGTTAAAGCAGGTTCAAAAAAAGCACGGTTGGTTTGACCGTGCTTTTTTTATTTACAAGAGGTATTTCTCTTTTAACAATAAGAAATAAATATGTCCCCATCAACCTTTTCTATATATCATGAAACAACATATTCATATTGGCTTAATTTGCTTTTTTCAACATGCCCCCACCGATTAAAAGATTACCCTTATAAAACACTACCGGCTGGCCTGGTGCAGGTGCCCAAGCATCACCTTCAAGGTTTATTGTTGCTTGATTATTTTTAGCAAGTTTTATCTTGGCATGTCCATGCGGATTCTGCCCTATACCTCTTATTTTCACTACTATATCATCACTATAAAGATCATCTTTATCATGATAATAACAATCCGTGAGATGTAAAATACGGCTTTTTATATCCTCCTTTTTATTCACCGATATTTTATTTTCAGCAGTCCTTACATCACACACATACAACAATTCATTTGATTTAATACTGAACCCCTTTTTTTGACCAATAGTATATTTATAATACCCTTCATGCTCTCCAATTACATTGCCTTCAATATCAATAACTTGCCCTTTTCCTATTCCAGAAAATAAATTGGGGAAATTATGTTCTAAAAAATGAATATAATTCTCTCTTTTCAAAAAACAAACCCCCATACTTTCTGTTTTTTTTAGCAGAAAACCCAAACCTTCATTTAAAGCTTTTTTTCGGATTTCAGACTTATTAAACTTTCCCAATGGAAATAAAGTTTTACGTAAAACATCCTGATGCAAACGCCACAAATAATATGATTGGTCTTTAATTGAATCTACTCCTTTTGATATATAATATGTACCATTTTTATATGCTTTTTGCACATAATGCCCGGTAGCTATATAGGTCGCACCAATTTCTCCGGCCTTTTTCAGCAATACCGGAAACTTAATATTTTCATTACATATTACACAGGGGCTGGGGGTCCTTCCCATTAAGTATTCATGGGCAAAATAGTTAATAACCTTTTTATTAAATATTTCTTCCACATCAATAAAAAAATGTTCAATCCCAAAATGTCCGGCCACCAATTCTGCATCATCAGGTTTCTCCCCTTTTTTAAAACAAAACGTACCGCCGACAACCTCATAACCCTCATCTATCAATAGCTTAACAGCAACCGAACTATCCACTCCCCCACTCATGCCCAGTAAAACCTTCTTTTTCATTGTTTATTTAAATGCTACTTAAACCAAAAATATATTATTTTTCGCACATTCTTCCCGCATATCTTCAGGCCATATATTTGCTTGTATTTCGCCTATATGAGCTTTGCGCAACAAGAACATGCACAGCCTTGATTGCCCAATACCTCCCCCAAATGACAATGGCAATTCATCATTCAATAATTTTTTATGAAAAAGTAATCCTTTACGGTCTTCATTACCAGTAATCCTTAATTGTTCAAGCAAAGCCTTTTTATCTACCCTGATACCCATGGAAGAAATCTCAAAAGCAGACTCCAATACCGGGTTCCATAATAATATATCTCCGTTTAACCCCTTATTCCCATTTTCTGTTGAAGTAATCCAGTCGTCATAATCAGGGGCACGGCCATCATGTTTTTCACCATCGGCCAGTTCACCCCCAATACCTATAACAAATATAGCACCGTATTTTTTTGCATATTCTGTTTCTCTTTCTTTGGGTGATAATTCAGGGTACATTTCCTGTAATTCCCCTGTATGAACAAATGTTATCTCATCCGGCAAAATAGGTCTTATTGGCTTAAAATGCTCAAAAAGTAT
>JBNLCS010000130.1:0-2627 GCA_050303935.1 Bacteroidales bacterium | reverse complement strand
TCATAGCAATAAGGTCTTCGAATTTATTGGGCTTGAGTTCCTTCAGGTATTTTTTCATACCAGGTGATTCAAACTGAAACAGCCCTGTTGTTTCCCCTCGGGCATATAAGGCATACGTTTCTTCATCTTCCAGTGAAACAGCGCTTATATCAATATCAATATTTCTGGAAAGTTTAATATTATCTAAAGCATCTTTAATAATGGACAAGGTTTTTAACCCTAAAAAATCCATTTTCAACATGCCCACGTCTTCAATGTGCTTGCCATCGTATTGGGTAACAAATAGGTCAGAATCTTTAGAGGTACATAAAGGTACATGTTCTTCAAGGTCGTTTTTGCCAATTATAATACCACATGCATGTAATCCGGTATGTCGCACCGATCCTTCAAGGGTTTCAGCAAACTGAAGTACATTTTTTACTTCTGGTCCCCCATTTTTAAGTGCATCAGCAAGCTCAGGTGATTCCTGGTATGCTTTTTTAAGGGTAGTTCCCGGTCTTTCCGGTACCAGTTTAGCAAGCCTATCGGCTTCTGGTAGCGGTAGTTTTTCAATACGTGCAACATCGCGAATGGCCATTTTAGCGGCCATGGTACCAAAAGTAATAATATGGGCCACCCTTTTCTTGCCATATTTATCGACTACCCAGCGTAATACTTTCTCACGTCCGTCTTCATCAAAATCGATATCTATATCAGGCATTGAAATACGGTCGGGATTAAGAAAACGTTCAAACAGAAGCTCGTACTTTACCGGATCAATATCCGTAATTTTCAAACAATACGCTACTGCCGATCCAGCTGCCGATCCCCTGCCGGGACCAACCGAAACACCCATTTCACGAGCAGCGGCAATAAAATCCTGAACAATTAAAAAATATCCCGGAAAACCCATCTTTCTTATGGTTTCCAATTCAAAATCCAGCCGTTCTTTTACTTCATCCGAAATTGTTTCCCAACGTTGTTTAGCACCCACATAAGTTAGGTGACGGAGATAATCGTCTTCATTCTTAAAACCCTCCGGCAACGGGAAAATTGGAAGCACCGGAGGGGAATTCAGGTCATATTCTTCTACCTTTTCAAATATCTCATATGTATTTAAAAGCGACTCAGGAATATCTGAAAACAATTCCCTCATTTCTTTTTGTGTTTTTAACCACTCCTGGGTAGTATAGCGCATCCGGTCTTTATCATCTATATCACTTTGGGTACTTAAACAAACAAGCCTGTCGTGTGCTCCTGCATCATCAGGATTGATAAAATGTACATCATTTGTTGCAATACATTTTATACCCAATTTTTTTCCCAGCGCAATCAATTTTTGATTAACAAATACCTGTCGTTCATAAACGTCAGCATCCATTTGTGGGTCGCCGGATTTGTGTCGTTGTAATTCAAGATAAAAATCGCTTCCAAAAATTTCCTTGTATTCCAGGATTACCCTTTCGGCTTCTTCATTGCCATGGTTCATCAATGCCTGGGCCACTTCACCACCCAAACATGCTGAACTGGCTATCAGGCCTTCCTTATGCTCTTTTAAAAGGGTTTTGTCAATCCTGGGCTTATAGTACATGCCATCGATATAACTATATGAAACCAATTTCAAAAGATTTTTATACCCGGCATGGTTCTTTGCCAGCAAAACCAAATGATACCCCCCGCCATCAATCTTATCAGTTTTATCGTGCAAGTTTCTGCGTGCAACATACGCTTCAATCCCAATTATTGGTTTTATTTTGTTTTTTTTACAGGTATTGAAAAAATCTTTAACCCCAAACATGTTACCATGATCAGTAATGGCCAAACCAACCATACCATCTTCCTTGGCTTTTGCTATTAAGCCTTTTACGGAAGCTGCCCCATCAAGAATTGAATACTGGGTATGAACATGTAAATGGGTAAACGGTAAATCAGTGAGTACTTCTATATTTTTATTTTCTTCATCAGTACCGGTATTTTCCTCTTTTTTGTTTTTGGTTTCTTTAGACTCAAAATTTGTTTGGATCTCAATTTCAATAGGTTGAAAAATATCAGGATTAGCCTTTTTAAATACTGCTATTTGAGACTGGTCAAGTCCGATTTTTGCAAATGGGATCACTTCACGTCTTATCAGTTCAAGAAAACAACGGGCCGTGGCCACAACATCAGCAGATGCATTATGTGCTTCATCAAACCCTTCATTGAACAATTTTTGGTGCAGCTCCGATAAATTAGGCCATTTAAATTTACCTCCCCTGCCACCCGGAAGGGCACAATAGTCCGTACTTTCTTCTTTTGTACAAATAAAAGGTTTCTTTTCAAGGTAATTTATATTGTATACCCTCAGAAACTCACTTCCCATAATATTGAGGTCAAATTCAATGTTATGGCCTACCACATGGGTGACAGTTTCGAACGATTTTTTGAATATTTCCAAGGCTTCTTTTAACCCTATACCTTGTTCCAAAGCTTTTTCGGTAGAAATGCCATGAACTTTTTCAGCATTAAAAGGGATCTCGAACCCATCGGGTTTTACAATGATATTTTTAACCTCCACAAGCTTTCCCTTAGTATCATGGGTTTGCCAGGCCAGTTGTACAAGTCGTGGCCAATTGTCAAAATCAGTAAGTGGTGCTTTAAAATCTTTTGGT
>JBNLCS010000129.1:0-7301 GCA_050303935.1 Bacteroidales bacterium | reverse complement strand
ACCCAATTGAATGTCAATTTTTTCCCAGTTACCCAATAATAGATCTTTGTCATAAGTTTCAGTATCCTTTTCACAACTGCTAAAGAAAAATATCAGATTGACCAGAATTAGTAGACATTATATAGATTAAATTAATAAAGCATTTGTTTTTAAATCGATACGAAGGTTATGTAGCCCACATGCCAGTTCCATTTTCAAGTCATCAAACTGAAATTTGTAGCACCTCAACCTGTCCTTGACTATCCTGCAACGTTTCACCCCACTTATTGCATGTTCGACTAAAATCCTGAACTTTGATATTTCTTTGTTGCGTTCTTTTTGTTCACCCGTCAATTCCCTGCCTTTTGGTTTTTTTGCAGGCATCTGTATATCCACACTATCTGGACAATGACCGATAAAACCTGTATCTTGCCACAATCTGGTTCCTTTGGGAAGCTTCAAGGGCTGTTGGTCGCATATTTTTTTATCATGCGTATGTCCATAATATATGCGGCTAAGCCATGTTATCTTCCTGTCAGGTAATGTCAATAAATTACTCTTCACACTATGAGTTTTTTTGAAGGTCATCATCTTTTGGCCTTTGCACCGGTCTTTCGGAACCATCCAGCAACACATCCAGGCATCCCTGCAACAGCCATTCCAGTTTTTCGGCATTCCGGTCCGGCAGGGTACCCAGTCTTTTTAATGTCCTGCGTAAAATCCCAGCCAGCAGGTGTATCCACTTATTGGCCTGTGGCTGTAGCATGTCAAAAGTGGCTGCATGCAATTCCTGCAATGGAAATGTTTTTAAATAAAGCAGGATAAACAGCAGTTTATTATAGGCCCTTGGCAATACACTTGTCCTGCGCGGCAACGATATGCGTTGCCTTGGCTTGCCTTCAAGCGTATAATGCGGTATATATTCATCCCATTCCTGTTTAAATTCTTCGGCCAATAAATTAAATTCTCCTGCATTAAAGCCTGTCAAACTTAATATTTGAGCCGGGGTCTTAATAATTTTTTCATACTTTAATCCCATATTCGTATTTTTATGGGACATAAAACTATGTATAAGAACGCTATATAATTTTATTAGTTATAAACACTATTAAATAATGTACTTACAGTTTAATCGCTATTTATTTCGTAATTCAAAAAAAGTGCAAAATACAAGCATCAATTTATAGAAAACTTGCATCTTGCACTTAAAATAACAGGTTAAATTCGTGGCTAATTCAAGACTGTATTAATAAAGAAATAAAAAAATTATTCCGAAGCAAATACAACATTGTATGTTTTGACCACGCCTTTATAATCGAATTGCACAACAGCTTTTCCGGTCTTTGATTCTGCCTGCGTAACAGTTACTTTTACATCTGGATTGCTTGCAGATGCCGATATAGTTGGCGTTTCTGTTATGTTATCCGAAAGTTTATATGTAGCCTCATACAAATCAACACCAACAATACCATTGTCAGGCGTTGACCTAACAGGGGTGGCTGGTAGTTCTATCTCCTCTCCGTTCGCCTTAATACTTACTGTGGGTACAACGGGACGAACAATTTTCTTCTTTTTAGAGCTGAACCCCAGCCCTATTAAATCAAAAAGGCTACTGGATTCAAGCCCTTCAGCCACCAGGAAAATAGCATGTTTTTTGTCCAAATTATCAACAAACGCTGAAACGTCTATTGTGAATTTTGTTGTTTCCTGTGTAGAATTTGCAGGTACTTTTATTTCACCAATTTTTTTACCTTTCCAGGTATCATTGTCCCAGGGACCGTCTAACCAAACGTTGATTTTAAATGCGTCTTTGGTTTTTGGTGTAAGGAATATATTAAATGTCGATTTACTTTTACGATTAGAACCTTCAAAGGCTTTCAAACCCTTCATATCTTTCTCAAGTCCTCCAAAACCAAAATATTTGTATCCTATAATGTTACCGTTTTCAACATTTGTAATGGACATGTTATTATCCCATATATCCCACGAGTCCTGTTGGCTACGAAGATTGGAAAGATAACAGGCATATCCTGCGGAGTAATATTGATAGGGGTCTAGTCCATAAATATGGAAGCCCTCCGATGTTACTTCGGCTCCTTTGTATTCATTTCCCTGGCTATCTTTTGCAGTCCAGAGATTATCTTCAGAAAAGGGGTCATATCCTCGGATAGTAACTTTTCCACCTTCTGCCACCGGTTTTTCATCCCATTCAATCTTCACTGGCGCTACCATTGGTTGACGCGCGTTTCCGAACCCCCTTGGCGCCCTGTGGTAAAACGCATACCACTGGTCGTTGATCAACTCAAGGCTACCGTGTGTATTATGTCCCGAATAACTTGTTTGAAGTTTGGTTCCGTCCTGGCCCGGTACAGGGGCCCGCGAATCAACAAGAACGCCACCGCTTTTCCATGGGCCCAATGGAGAGTCGCCATAGGCGTAACGTAAAGCCGAGTTGGTACTTCCCAGTCCATAATCAGGGCCGGAATATCCGCTGTAAACCCAGACATATTTATTACCAATCTTTCTAATAGATGCGGCTTCAAAAAAGTTGAACGAACCAAGGTCCTCATCCGGATATACATATGGGAACTCTGTACCTTCCGGATCCCTGAGAACACCATATCTGAAACTAGCAGGGATAAAACGGTCAATAGCTTGAGTTCCCGGTCTGAGTGAATACATTGTATTTTGATCTAGCTGACCTGCCAGCGATCTTTGAAATCCCCAGTATCCATATGCTCTAAAGCCAATTTCATAATCAGGGTCTTTCGGGTCTGTTATATATTCAATGAACACTGCCGGATCGAACCCCATGATGCTTCCTGGAATAGTCCTTGTTCCATCTTCCGTCATGTTTAAGGGGGTAAAAGGTCCATCTGGCCGGTCTCCTTTGGCTACCATAGCTTCTCTGAAACGACCACGACTATGTGGGTACAGGTAATATTCCTTTGTGCCGTCCTTTCTTTTCACCTCAACAAGGTCAGGGGCAAACATAACATCCCATTTCCCGTTTACCTGGTATGTGAAAATAGGACCTTCATCACGCCAGTTTGATAGGTCTTCAACAGGAGCCGACCAAGCCCTTATGTCCGGTCCGCAATAACCTCTAACACTAACATCGTGGGACCCGATAATATAAATACGGTATTTCCCAGGGTTATCCGGATCTTCAAAAACACGCGGTTCACCATCTGGTAAATGCTCCCATAGCGGCAAATACGGGTTGCCAGCCCCACGATAATTGAATTGGGTATAAGTAGGGGCATCTTTTATAGGATTATCGTTCCCAATTGATTCTTTCGTAAAAATCAAAAACATGGCCGCTACTAATAAAATTAATTGTGACCTTCTTAAAAAAAAATACAATTTCTCTCATTTTCGTTCCTTTTTATTGCAATAACAATGAATACTTTTCTTAAAAAAAATGGGCTATTTCATTTAGTTTCACCCAGATGTTGTTTATTTGTTTTTAATGAAAAAAACCTACCACAAACACAAATTTAGAAAATATATTAGTTGGTTGGCTAAATTTTAAACAAATCATGGATATTTATTCATGCAATTTCTTTTATAAATGTTTTTTACTTCCTTTTTTAGTTAAGCAATATTCTGATTTCATTTTTAAGGGGAGGGCTAAATTATAGGCTTTCGGGATAGAGACGGGTATATAAAAAACAAATTATACAATCGTATTGAACTGGCATAAAAAAATTTACAGGCTTATAAATAAAAATTATCATGAACGTAAAGGAAATAAATTATTTAAGGTTTTTGTATTTAATTATGAACCTGTTTTTACTCAGTTATAATCAAGCAAGCAAAAAAAATATTGACGCAAAACCCCAAATTAGTACTAACCCAATAGTGAGGATATTTACAACCGTACTTCAGTTAAAGTAAAAATTTATGGTTATTCATATCTTAAAGCTTCTACCGGGTTTCTATTTGCCGCCTTCCAACTTTGCCATAAAATAGTTGCCAATGAAACTATCAATATAACAGAACCCGATTCTATAAATATCCACCAACTCTGGGTTGTTTTGTATGCGAAATTATTTAACCATTTATTCATGGCGAAATAGGCAATAGGCGAAGAGATTAATAATGAAACCAGTGTAAGCAACAGGTAGTCAATTGAAAAAAGCGTTAAAATATTATGGTTCATGGCCCCGATTGATTTCTTGATGGCTATTTCTTTTCTCTTTCTTTTAATGGTATAAAACGAGATTCCCAAAATGCCAAGACATGTTATAAAGATGATGAGAAAAGTAAACAGGGAAATTATTTTTGAAAATCTCCTTTCATTTTTATAATATGCTGAAATGGTATCTTCTAAAAACTGATATTCAAATATATCACCATTGTATACATTAACCCACTCATCTTTTACCTGCTTAACTAATAAATTTATTGAAGAATAAAAGTTACTTCCCTTGATTTCAGCCACATCAAATTTGATTCCAACCATTTGAAAATCACCCGGGTAGTTAAGAAGTACGCAAGGCCTGATATTTTCATGTATTGAATTGGAATGAAAATCTTTAACAACGCCAATTATGGTATGTTCACGACCAATAACATTTATTCTTTCCCCAATAGCTTTCTTATGTTCTTTAACCCCTATTTCTTTTAATAGTTGTTCGTTAACAATTACATCATTTTGGGAAGGTGTATGCGAAAAGTTCCTGCCGTACAACAATTCCAATTCATATGTTGATATATACGCTGTGTCGGAGAATTTTAAAACTGCTATTGTTTCATAATTATCGTCTTCACCATTGTAATATACCCCTGTAAAACTTCCGGTAGTGGCAGGGCTCGCCGATGAATAACTTATATTTTTAATATTCGTATTTTTTCTGATCTGATAGGCAAACTGTTCCATCTTGTTTTTATTGTTACCGGGAAGATTAACTGTAAAAACACCTTTTCTGCAAAATCCCAGATCAGAGCTATTGATAAAATCAAGTTGCTTAAATACCACAAGTATCCCGATAATCATTATCTGAGCAATAATAAATTGAAGTAAAATTGCCGCCTTGCTCAGGGTTAAATTCTTACTAATGATACCCTTGATATTATTCTGAAGTATACGGTTTGGTGAAAAGTTTGAAAGGATTATAGCGGGATAAACACTTGACAAAATATTTATTATCACGAGAAAAACGATAAGAAGAATAAAGGTTTTCAGATCAAAAATACCGGGAACCCTGGCAGGTAATCCAAAGAAATCATGAAAGAGGAATAATAAAATCCTGGCAAAAAGCAGACTTAAAATCAATGAAAAAAACACAAGAATAAACGATTCTCCGAAAAACTGATAAAACAAATGTTTTCTCGTGCTGCCAATAACCTTTCTTATTCCAATCTCTTTATATCTTGAACTGGATATAGCTATAGCCATGTTGTTATAGTTAACACTGATTATAAATATCAGGAATAAAATAATAATGGATAAAGCCAGAAAAACATCATTGGAGAATATTTCCCTTTTAAAGTTATGATCAAGATAGTTACTGTCTTTGTGCATTTCAGCAAGAGGTTGTAACTTGAACAAACGTTCTTCTACCATATAGTTACTTGTATGCTTACCATGTATTGATTTTAATTTATCCTCAACGGTAGCTTTCTTTACATTGGGCTTTAACTTGACAAAACATTGATAAAAATCGGCCAATCCATTCCATGAATATAATATTCCGGGCCTTGTTTCCGTGAAAGTTGAGAAAGAAACCAATATGGTAAACGGGAAATTAGAATTTTCCGGAAAATCATCTATAACACCGGTCACATTGAAGATATTGTTACCATAAACGGAAAGGTTTTTACCAATGGGGTTTTCTCCCTTAAAATATTTATCGGCAATTGATTTTGTAAGGACAACCGAATATGGTTTTGAAAGAGAAGTTTCAGGGTTTCCATAAAGCCATGAGAGGGGTGATTTTTTAAAATCAAAAATCTCAAAAAAATTCGGCTCCATAGAAACGACACCTTCATCTTCCTTAAATGATTTAAATCCTTTGTTTTCTTCAGGCGCGGGTATATTTACAATGGCTTCTCTAATATAATAAACTGTTGTTACGGATTCTACATCAGGCAACTCTTCACGGATGGCCTGCGGGAATGCAAAAAATGTTCCTGCCCGGTATTCAAGCTCACCTTCCAGATAGTCAAGATTACTTGTAATTCTTACTTTCCTGTATATTCTGTCGTTATCGGAAT
Organism: Bacteroidales bacterium; assembly: GCA_050303935.1. Lineage (GTDB taxonomy): Bacteria > Bacteroidota > Bacteroidia > Bacteroidales > JBNLCS01 > JBNLCS01. Next base: position 1,100 of record JBNLCS010000129.1, on the reverse strand, counting down.
GAAATTTATCAAAACCCTGTTCATACTTTATTTTCACATAAATAATAAAACAAGAAGTTATTCCAACAACCAGCCCTAATACATTAATGAATGTGGATGCCTTGTTCTTAAAAATGTTCCTTATGGCTGTCCTGAAAAAATTTTTAACCATTTATTCTCTATTTTATTTATCATTTTCATTACTATACTTTTTTTCAAGCCCTTTCTGTGACTTTATGTAAAGCAGTTACTCATACCTCAGCGCTTCCACAGGGTTTCTTCTGGCAGCACGCCAGCTTTTTATACTCACAGTAATGAATGCTATACTTAACACAAGTATTCCCGATAATGCGAATATCCATATGTGGAGTTCGGTTTTGTAAGCAAAATTTTCTAGCCACTTTTTCATGAAAATCCATGCAAACGGGGTAGCCACGATAAATGATAAGCCTACCCATTTAATCAAATCTTTGTTCAGCAAGGTAATAACTTCATGTATTTTAGCCCCGTTCACTTTTCTTATCCCAATTTCTTTAATGCTTTGTTCAATAGAGAAGGATATCAGACCAAACAAACCCAGACAAGAGATCAGGATTGAAACAATGGCAAAACTACTAAATAGTTTCATCCTTCTTTTTTCTTGTTGATACATATCATTTAACCGCTCATCAAGAAAACTGTAATTAAAAACTTCATCAGGATAAAATTTCTTCATTACACCTTCAATATACGACAGGGTTGAGGCCATATTGTTTTGTTTAATCCTGATCCCCAAAAGGCTGAGTTTTTTTGGATATAAAAACAAAACTACTGGTCCGAGAGGTTCATGCAAAGACCTGATATGAAAATCTTCTACTACACCTATAATCGTCCTATTATGGCCATTAAAATGCATGGTTTTTCCAATGGGATCTTTCATTTCCATAGCTTCAACCGTTTTTTTATTTACAACGATTGATTCATTTAAATCAGAACTTATTTTTTCGGAATAATATCTTCCCTTATTCAGCTTTATATCATACGTATTGATAAAATCATAATCCACCTCCATGACTCGTACAGAAAAACCCCCTTCTTTTTCTTTGCCCTGCCATTGCGGAATACCCATTCCCCATCCAACA
>JBNLCS010000128.1:0-3109 GCA_050303935.1 Bacteroidales bacterium | reverse complement strand
AAACTGGCATCTTCCATTTTTTCTACCTGATCATACCCCTCTTTCTTAAGTAATGACATTACCACTTCACTATCCGAAACATTCATCTGGCAACCATACGTTTCAATATAAACCCCAGGCCCATCTATAGTTTTTACAGGTGTTAATTCACTCAATACATTGGTATCTAACTTCATTGATTAAAAATTTGTGCAAAAATAATATATGTAATTCAGATATCATAAAAAAAGACATTATTGTCTTAAAAGAGGGTGATGGATGAAAGGACAGATCCTTTGTTTGTTATTGCTATAAGTAAAGTATACCCAGAACTTTTAGAAAATAATTTTCGGTTTCTTACATTGAGATTTTTAGTATTAACCTTCTAACAAATCAATAAGAATTAGAATTTTTCAACGTCTTCCATAAAATATAATGGTCAGCTCCTTTGCTTATAATAATTCAATTTTAGTTCAGTTAGATTATTTTTTTTTATAACTTTAAAACATAGCTACAAATTTTGAAAATTCATGAACAAACGTGAACATTTAAGGAGATGAAAAAATCAAGAAGAAGTGATATTTCTGTTTTATACAAAGTAATAATTCCCGTAACTTCCATTTTCATTGTTGTATATGTATCTTTTTTACTTTATCTAAATTATGGTATAATTCATAATGATATAGAAGAAAGACTTAAAAATGCTTTTGAAAAAACGGCTACCGGATTTACTTCCAAGGTAAATGATTATACTGAAAAATTTTCTGTAACAGCTGCGGCATTAGCCAATAACCCGATAATACAACAATCCATTGAATCTTATTATATTGATAGCCTGGCAAATCTGGCCAGTCGTGAGGTATCTAAATCACTCAACTGGATCGACCTCACTAAAAATAAGGATGTACGTATCCATATACACAGGTATGATGGAATTTCTTATTACAGGAGTTGGAGCCAGATAAATGGGGACGAATTAAAACACATTCCTTCAATTTCACGTGTATATAAAGAACAAAAAAAGATTTCAGGTATTGAAATCAGAAATGATGGCCCTGTTATATTTTGTATTCAACCTATTTTCAATCACGATAATATTATGCTGGGTAGTGTTGATGTTTTTGTCTACATGAAAGATTTGTTAAATGAGTTAAATGATACACTTAGTAATGTTTACTCATTGCTGATACTTAAAGATAAATGGACTAAAACCAATTCTACTCAATTAATAACCGGGGTAATCAATTTTAAAGATTTTGTATCATTTGATGACTATTTTAATAGCGTTATAACAGATAATCTGCAGAATACAAATTTAACCTCTGCTACCAAAAATCCTGTTTCATTTCTTACAGACGGATTAGCATATAATTTGGTCCCTGTAAGCAGTTTCAATGATCAGGAAATTGGGGTATTGGTCAATCAACATGATCTAAGCAAAATCATTGATTTTTACCGTATGATTAAACTTAAAGCCGGTATTGTTTTATTATTAATAATAATCGTAAGCCTTTTTATTTTAATTATAACATTCAAGAAAGTAATCCTGATCCCCCTCCATCAAATATATAAATCGTTAAATGCCCTGGCGAAGGGTGAACACAATAGACGAATAAAAATAAAATCGCAGGATGAGATTGGTAAAATTAAACGTGCCATAAATCATGTTAATGAAAGTTTAATTAATGTAGAATATTTTGCACATGAAATTGGTGAAGGGGAACTAAATGCTACTTTTAAACCTCGCAGTAAGAAAGATACCCTGGCACACACGTTAACAGATATGCAAAAAAAATTAAAAAACTCCAGGGAAGACGCCAACAAAAGAAGGGAAACCGAAAAAATACTTGAATGGAAAAGGTCCGGTATTACAGAGATAAACAAAATTTTAAGGGCATATTCAAATAATACATCAGAGTTGTTTTACCATATTATAGGAAATCTTGTAAAATATATAAATGCTAACCAGGGAGGTATCTTTATATTAGATGAAGATGCTGAATATCTGGAACTAAAAGGTTGCTATGCTTACGACCGTAATAAATTTCTGGAAAAAAAAGTCCATGTAAAAGAAGGTTTGATTGGACGTTGCTACCAGGAAAAAGAAACTATAAATTTATCAAACATACCCGACTCCTATATGAAGATAGTTTCTGCTGTGGGTGAAAAATCACCCGAACACTTGTTGTTGGTGCCCTTATTGCATGACGAAAAAGTAAAGGGTGTATTTGAATTGGCTTCATTTACTAAATTTGAGCAGCATATTGTTGAATTTATTCAAGAAGTTTGTCAGCCGGTTTCAATGGCATTAAACGACATAGATTATTCTGACCGGACAAGAAAACTGCTTGAAGAATCAAAAGAAAAAGAGCAAAAACTTATCCAACAGGAAGAGGAGATGAGGCAAAATATGGAAGAACTGAAAGCTACCCAGGAACAACTTGAAAGAAAACAATTTCAAATTGCAGATATAGCCAAAGAACTTATCCGGGAAGAAAATGATATGAGAAAATTTTTAGAACGAATTAAAAATCTATAAAAATGAATTTGCCCGGCTTAATCCAAATTGATGAAGATAAGTGTGTTAATTGTCATCAATGTATTGCAGCCTGCCCTACAAAATATCCGAACAATGGTTCTGAAGATATCATTAAAATGGTTGACGACCTTTGCATAGGTTGCGGGGAATGTATAAAAGCATGTACACACGATGCGAGAACCCCAAAAGATGATTTTGACCCGGCTTTAGAAGCTTTAAAAAACAATGAAAAAATAGTAGCAATTATTGCCCCGGCCATATCATCAAACTTTCCTTTTAAATTTTTAAAATTCAACGGATGGCTTAAAAATATTGGCGTAGAAGCAATTTTTGATGTAAGCCTTGGTGCTGAGTTAACCATTAAATCATATATTGAGCATATTAAAAAAAACAAACCAAAGGCAGTAATTGCACAACCTTGCCCGGCAATTGTAAGTTATATTGAAATATATCAACCAGAGTTGCTTGAGTACCTTGCTCCGGCTGATAGCCCTATGCTACATACAATAAAAATGGTAAATGAATTTTACAAACCGTATAAAAATCATAAAAAACTTGTCATTTCACCTTGTACAGCAAAGAAAAGAGAGT
>JBNLCS010000127.1:0-5518 GCA_050303935.1 Bacteroidales bacterium | reverse complement strand
AATTAATCAATGTTATATAACACATTGTGCTAATGTTTTACTTTTCTTATCTTTATTTCAATAATTCACCCATTATAAACCCAAAAAATCCTAAAAAATGAAAAAATCAATTATGTTTTTTTCCCTAATGGGAATGGTATTTTCTTTGTATTCACAAATTGGTGGGTACAATGTGTATTTTGGTACATTGCATAATCATACCAGCTATTCCGATGGACAAGGTACTCCTGCACAAGCCTATGTTGCTGCAAGAAATGCAGGTCTTGATTTTTTTGGTCTTGCTGACCATGGTTACTTACTCAGTTCAACTGAATGGAATGACATTAAATCCAAAGCTGATTATTACAACAACCTGTATTCTGATTTTACGGCGTTTCATGGATTTGAATGGACACATTCTGCTACGTACGGACATGTTGCAATTATAAATTCCTCCGATTATTGTAACCGAAACCTTTCTTCAACCAATACATTTTCAGAATTGGTAAGTTGGGTACATGCAAGAGAATGTATTGCTTTCTTTAATCACCCAGGTGATTATGACGGAGGAAATGAGTTCAATCATTTTAATATAGTGCCAAGCGATAAATTTGTAGGAATTGAATTATTTAATAAAAATAACCCATTTAGTGAATACTTTTATAACAATGGTTATAACACAAGTAATAGTTCCAATTATTGGGAAGAAGGATTGGAAAAAGGCTGGAGGATAGGTGCATCCGGTTCGGAAGATAACCACTGGGCTTCATGGGGTACTTACACAGATTACCGTATGGCTGTTTTAGCAGAAAGCAATACCAAAAGTTCATTACTGGAAGCCATGAAAAAACGCAGGTTTTACTCTACGCTCGACAAAAACCTGGAAATGTCGTTTAATTTATGTGAAGGTGGATGGCTAGTGAACGAAATGGGATCTATTGTTCCAAGTGGCACTTATGACCCGTTAGTACTTGCGGAGGATGGGAATGGTGAAACTTTTAGTAAAGTTGAATTTTATAAAAATGGTAGTGTTATTAGGACTAATCATTATATAAATGCTTCTCATATTGCTGCAGGTGATTTTAATGTAACTGCATCTCCCGGTGATTATTTTTATGTTAAAGTTACGCAAACTGATGGTGATGAAGCTATTTCTTCACCTATTACCGTTGGCAAAACTTTTTCAACCTTAATTACTTCAGGTGCAAATGATGCTGAAGAAACCTATGGCTATGTACATACCGATGATTCACAACTTGAATTAGCCTATCATGTTGCCGGTTTAAGATATAATTTAAATGTTCCTCAAGGTGCGAATATTTTAAAGGCATATATACGGTTTACAAGCAAAGTATCAACTTCGGGATCCTGTGCACTTACTATATGGGGGCATGATATCGACAATTCTCCTCAATTTATCGAATCAATGTATAATATATCTGGCAGGACCAAAACCAGTGCTCAAATAAACTGGGATGTACCTGCCTGGACTGTTTTAGTAGGACACCCAGATAAAAAAACACCTGACCTTAAATCAATCATTCAGGAAATTGTTGACCGTCCAGGATTCCAGCAAAATAACAATATTTCAATAATGTTTAGCAGTGGAAGTACTTCCGTAACACCTAGGGCAGCTTATACATATGAATCTTCTCCATCCAAATCTGCACAATTGGTTGTTGTCTATGACGATGAAAACATAAGATCAGCAAAAAGTCCACAGGAATTTAGTGTTACAAGTGAAAGTGGTTTGAATTTCAGGCTTCATCCTAATCCTGTTTCTAACAACATGCTAACTGTTACAATGGACCACTACATGCCTAATGTACAAATGGATCTATTAAGTATAGATGGGAAAGTACTAATAACCGAAAAAGTTAATGAAATCAATTACCAGGTTTCAACTGAAAATTTAAAACCAGGTTTCTATTTCGTAAGGCTATCCAATGGCGAAGAGTTTAAAACCAGTAAATTAATAATTGAATAAATGTGTAATTAACTTTCTCACTTAAAAGAAACTGAATAATATTCATTAAACAGGTTGCGCTAAAAATTATTTTTAGTACAACCTGTTCTTACATATATTATGCATATGTGATTTATATGTTTATTTTTATTACATTGATGCATAATAAGTTAAATGAACTAATTTGTGTTTTTACGATCAAACAAATGTTTATTGTTATTTGGTTACAAATTACTCAGTATGCAACAATTTATGAATTTTTACTTCAAGCTCATCTGGATAAATAGGTTTAGCAATAAAACTATCACAACCTGCATCTTCAGCCTTTTTTTTATCGTCATCAGATGAATACGCTGTTTGGGCAATAATAGGGATTTTTGGACTGAATTGTTTAATGCTGGAAATCGCTTCATAGCCATTTAAAACAGGCATTTTAATATCCATTAAAATAAGGTCCAGATCAGAATTGCTTTCACAAATTTCTATTGCCTCTTTGCCGTTAACGGCATGATGGATAACAATATTACTTCCTAATATTTGTAATAATAGTGTTTCAATATACATGTAGTTTATAAAATCATCTTCAGCAACAAGTATATTTACTGGTATATCTTTGCTTTTTTTGTATAGAGGGGGTTCTTCTATTTTTGCTTTTTTATCTAATAGGGGTTCCTGTTTATTATACGGGATAGATATATAAAAAATTGTTCCTTTTCCTTTTTCTGATTCCAGCGATATTTCAGCATCTATTAAATCTGCACTTTCTTTCACAATGGATAATCCTAAACCCAATCCACTATTACCTGAAGTTAGGGATTTTTCTTCACGAGAAAACCTGTCAAATATTTTTTTTTGATTTTCGGGTTGAATACCAACACCGGTATCTTCTATTCGGAAGATCAATTTTTCGTTTAAAAGATTATACCCCATTTTTACATGTCCCGTTTCCGTGTACTTAAATGCATTATCAAGTATATTACTTATAATACTAGTGAGCTGATTTTTATCAGTATAAACAACGCTCTCTTCATTTGTCAACCCATTGGTTAAAAGAAAAGAAATACCTTTTTTTTGAGCATTGCTTTTATAGGTGTCATAAATTTCAGAAAGAAATTCGTTTAAATACAATTGGTTATATTTTGGAACAATCTGTTTGGTTATTAACATGGAATAGGCAAGGATATGATCAATTGTACTTACAAGTTGAGATGAGCAGTTTTGAATTATTGAGACATAGTGGTCTCTGTCTTTTGGAGTAATATCAGGATTACTTAGCATTGATGTAAACCCATAAATACCATTTAACGGGGTCCTTATTTCATGAGATAAATTATTTAAAAATTCCGTTTTTAACAAATCACTTTCTTCTGCTCTTATTTTAGCTTTAATCAAATCTTCTTTTTGCTTGGCATTTTCCTGTTCTAACCTGTAAATTCTCAATGCATCCTCAATAATTCCAAGCAAATTTTCTTCACTCCATGGTTTTTGAACATATTGAAACACACGTGCTTGATTTATAGCATTCTCAACTGCATCAAAATCAGTATAGCCTGTAACTAAGATCCGGTTTGTATTGGGAAACCGCTCGAACGTATATTTTAAAAATTCAACCCCTGTCATTTCCGGCATGCGCTGATCACTTAATATTAAATCAATGTTTTCCCTTTCCAAAATTTCTATTCCTTCCTTGGCTGATGTTGCGGTGTAAACATTGAATTTACGTCTGAAAGTATCTTTAAAAATCCTTAAGTTACTTTCTTCGTCATCAACATATAGAACAGAAAATCTTTTCATAATTATTCATTTTTGAGTAAGTCACTGTTACAGGCGTTTCATAAATTATTCCAATCGATTGAACTATTAATTAGAAATTTACTATTCTTTTATTGAATTTACAATAATTTCTTTTAATTCCATATAATTCCACGGTTTCGAAATAAACTTCGAAAGTTTATATTCTCTAAACGCTTTTTTTATATCACTATCTTCTGCGTAACCTGAAAGTATCAACCGTTGAGGGGGAATCTCGGAAAATTTTTCATTAATTTCCTTTAATAGTTCAACCCCCGTCATACCTGGCATTCGCTGATCCGTTATAACAACATCAACCAATTCTTTTTCAAGGTGTTTTAATGCATCAAAAGCCGAAATGACCGTAACAATATCAAAATCCCTTCGAAAAGTATCTTTAAATATCCGTAAGTTACTTTCTTCATCGTCAACATAAAGTACTTTGTATTTCATTCGTATAAACTTAATTTAAAGTATTGTATTTCAATTAAATAATTTCTAATATTATCGTTTTGTAATTCTATTTCCATGGAACCCTCATGTTTAATCATGCCTTTGTTGTGTACGCCAGTGCACGAGGGTTTCACACGAATATATTTTTAGTTAAACATTCCTTTTCAATTATATGCCATTAATACATAAACATTGGCCTTCTTTACGTATGGAACATCCATTTTAGTCATTTTCGTGTGTGTTAAAACTCTTCATCATGGATGTTTCATCATTTTAATCAAAATTATTTTTTATAATCTAAAAGGGCCTGCTATTATATTATAGGTAATAAAATCCTAAATTCAGTTCCTTTACCTGGTGCCGAAATAACTTTAATTTTTCCATTATGTTCACTTATTATTCCATATGTTATAGCCAACCCCAGCCCGGTCCCTTTTCCTACTTCTTTTGTTGTATAAAAGGGGTCAAAAATTTTTCTCTTCACCTCGGTGGGCATTCCACAACCATTATCTTTAATGCTAATTTGAATCAAAGCGGTTTCATGTTTTGTCGCAATCCAAACTTTTCCTTTTTCACCAATTGAATCAACAGCATTGGAAATAATATTTAAAAAAGCCTGACTGATTTTTCCCGGATAACACTTTATTAATGGTATACTTTTATCATAGTCTTGAATAATTTCAATGTGGTTTTTATACTTGTTTTTAAGAAGCAGCAAGGATGTATCTAGTGCTTCGTGTATATCAAATGTTTGAAGTTCTGCTTTATCTGTTCTTGAAAAGCTTTTTAAACCTTTTACTATCTCAGCAGTTCTGTCAGCCCCAATCTTTATATCGTTAATAATGTCGGGTATTGCTTTGAATGCATCATCAAAATAATATTCATCCTTGAGTTGTTGGATTTTGCTTATTTTTTCATTCAGGTCAGCCGAATCGGGGTTTATTTTGCTTACTTCGTTTATTACAGGTTCAATATCTTGAAAATCACGTAATAAACTATTGATCCCTGCATAAACAAAATTTATTGGATTATTGATTTCATGGGCTATACCTGCCGAAAGCACTCCAAGTGAAGCCATTTTCTCCGATTGTACCAATTGGTTCTGAATTTGTTTTATTTCCTCCAATGTGGCAGTAAGTTCTTCATTTTTTTCCTTCAATTCAGCATTTATGTCCTTTATCATTTTATTATTCTCTTCAAGCTTTCTATTTTTTACAGTAATCTCACTTTGTTGCTCCCGCAAAAGTTTATTCTTTTTCTTTTTGTCCAAAAAACTTTTATATAATAGTATGGAAAGGAAAGAAAGCAATAGCAAGCCAGTAACTATTA
>JBNLCS010000126.1:0-2635 GCA_050303935.1 Bacteroidales bacterium | reverse complement strand
AACCGGGTACGCATGATTGTTGCATCATTTTTAACAAAAAACCTTTTGATCGATTGGAGGTGGGGAGAGGCATATTTTGCCGAGAGGTTATTAGATTTTGAGTTGGCATCTAATAATGGTGGTTGGCAATGGGCTGCTGGGTCCGGAGTGGACGCTGCACCTTATTTCAGGGTTTTCAACCCGGTTTCGCAAGCCAATAAATTTGATCCGAATGGTGAATATGTAAAGACATGGATACCCGAATTGAAAGATAAAAGTTATCCGGCACCCATGATTGATTTAAAGAAAACAAGGCAGAGGGCAATTAATATTTTTAAAAACATTCATATGGATAACAAGCTTGTCTACTAAAATGAAGAAGATTGTAATTATAGGAGGAACAGGAATGATTGGCAGGGCACTGGCCCTGGAATTGGTAAAGCATTTTACTGTAGTAATTGTGAGCAGGGACAAAACTCAGGCTGCGAGCAAGATGGGAAGAGAATTTGATTATGTGGAACTTCGTGACACAAACAAACTTTCACTTGCTCTTGAAAGCTCTCATGCAGTTATTAATCTGGCTGGAAAAAACATATCAACAGGCCCGTGGAACAAGAAGAATAAACAAGCTATAATAAATAGCCGCGTTGAAACAGGGCATTATTTAACAAGGCTGATTATGAAACTGGACAAAAAACCTGATATTTTTGTTCAAGTGTCAGGGATTAGCTATTATTCAAATGATTATAAAAAAATATACAATGAAGAAGATAAGTGCTTTGCTAATAGTTTTTTGCATGGTGTGGTAAAAAAATGGGAAGCTTCTACTTTAGCTTTAGAAGAAACTGAAGTACGAAGGATCGTAATACGTTTGGGGATTGTTTTTGATAAAAAGGAAGGTGCGTTTCCTAAATTGTTGCTACCTTTTAAATATTTTGTAGGGGGTAAAATAGGAAATGGAAAACAATGGGTATCGTGGGTACATGTTCTTGATGTTGTTATGGCAATTAAATTCTTAATTCAAAATTTGAATTCGAGAGGTGTTTATAATTTGACAAGTCCGGAACCTGTTACAAATGAACAATTATGTATGTCAATTAAAAATAATGGGTTATTCCCGGCTTATTTAACAGTGCCGGCTTTTATAATACAATTGTTTTTGGGGCAAAAGGGGGAAGAAACAATTTTGGCCAGTCAGTGTGTAAAGCCTGAAAAGTTGATAAAGGAAGGTTTTCAGTTCAAATATGACAATATTGACAAGGCTGTGATTAATTTAATAAACTAATATGGGATTTAATTTGTTTAATAAATGTTACTAATAATTAAACGTGTATAAATGAAAAATATATACTTATTATTTTCTTTCATAATGTTAATTGGTACACAAAAGCAAATTTGTGCTAAAAAAACTAAACATAACAAGGTTGATACCATTTATACGAATATGAAAGGGAATGGAACATCAATGATGTTTGTTTTTGAAAAGGGGGAATCTTTTAATCATCCAACCTTGGCTATTTGGATAGAAGACCTGGAGGGCAATTATATACAACCATTGTTGGTTACAAAGTCTTTTGCAACAGGTATTTTTCGTTATGGTCCTGTCAATGATTCTATTTGGGGAACTGAACCAGGGGTGGCATACCGTCCTGCAGCTTTACCGTACTGGAACCACAAAAGAATGGAGCAGCCTGCCATTGAGAAGATTGTACCTGGAAAAGGGAATCCTGTTGCGGATGCTTATACAGCGGCAACCCCCCAAGAAAATTTTGTTTTACATACACGATTGAATAAACTGAATTTAACCCGATATAAAATATTGCTTGAAATTAACCAGACATGGGATTGGAATGAATACTGGACAAATAGTAAATTTCCGGGCAATTACGAATATAAAACTTCCAGTCAGCCCTCATTGGTTTATGCAGTTGAAGTAAGTGAAAAGTCAGGGTTTAAAGAATATTGGTTGAACCCTGTAGGTCATGGGCATTATGCCGGGGAAAACGGACATTTGTATACGGATTTATCAGAATTTACTACAGCTTTAAATATATTAAAAAGCATAAAGGTTGTAATTGAATATTGAGAACAAGAATAATGAGAAAGAATTTTATATATGTGTTAGTGGTGGCAATGTGCAGTATTGCAATTGCTCAACAAGGGAAAGTGGAGGGACGTATTTATGACGAAACCAATAATGAACCTCTACCGTTTGCAAATATTGTTGTTGATGGAACCACAATAGGTACAACAAGCGATGTTGACGGGAATTTTATAATCACTGGCCTTGATCCGGGGTTTATTAAATTGAGGGCTACGTATGTGGGGTATAAACAAACCTTGTCAGCAGATATTCAAGTTACCAATGCAAAAGTTGCATATGTTGAAATAGGTATGGAATCTGTCGAAAACCAATTGGATGAGGTGGTTGTTAAGGCTTCTCCCTTTAAGCGCACCGAGGAAAGTCCGGTTTCTCTTCAGCGTATAGGTATATCAGAAATTGAAAACAACCCGGGAAGTAACCGGGATATATCAAAGGTAATACAGTCATTTCCGGGCGTTGGATCTACCGTATCTTTCAGAAATGATATAATTATTAGGGGAGGGGGGCCAAATGAAAGCCGCTTTTATCTTGATGATGTGGAAATTCCTAACA
>JBNLCS010000125.1:0-2112 GCA_050303935.1 Bacteroidales bacterium | reverse complement strand
TGAGAAGAAATTAACAAATATTCCATTCGAAACCTGTTTCTCCATGAAATTCACGGGTTTGGCAATCAAAAACAAAGATCAATGTTGTAAAAAGTCTATCAGGTATTGTCTGTATTTGTAGTAATCATCATGAAAAAATACTTCTTTCCTGGTACGCGGCCTTACAAAATCTATATGAAGGGTATCCCCAATGTTGGCATAAGGACCGGAAGTCATCATTACAACCCTGTCGGATAAGTAAATGGCCTCATCAACATCGTGCGTAATCATGATTGCCGTAATTTTTTCTTCACGCCATACACCCATCAGCACTTCCTGTAATTCAGCCCTTGTAAGTGAATCAAGCATGCCAAATGGCTCGTCCAATAAAAGCACATCCGGTTTTAACGCAAATGCCCTTGCTATGCCCACCCGTTGTTTCATTCCGTTTGACAGGTCTTTTGCTTTTTTGTTGAAAGCATCTTCCAATCCCACTACGTAAAGGTAATACTTTGCAATATCTATCCTTTCTTTTTTAGATATATGCGGAAAAACACGATGAACACCGAGGCAAACATTTTCTAAAGCCGAAAGCCAGGGAATGAGGCTGGGTGATTGAAAAACAACTGCCCTGTCAGGCCCCGGGCCATCAATAGCCCTTTTATCGAGGACTATATGCCCCTTTGTTATTTCATTCAATCCTGCTATCATGGATAAAACCGTTGATTTACCGCATCCCGAATGCCCTATAATTGATATAAATTCTTCATTATATACCCTTAAATTAAGGTTCTCCAATACCACATAGGGCCCTTTGGGCGTGGAATACACTTTTGACAACTGTGTGCATTCCAGTTTTATATTATCCAGTTCACGTTCAATAACATTGTGCCTTTGTCCAGTATTTTCAATGGTTGAAGCAACATGAATATCTTTTTCCAATAACTCAACTGTTTCCATAATTCTAATTTTCTCTATTTAAAAATATAGTAAGCGTCTCATTTTTTAACATCCCCTTTTGAAGAGGGTTTATAGTTCGTATCAAATCCCTCTGCGAGGGTTTATCTGTTTAAACCATACCTGAACGCAAAGCTTTTTGAATGTAACTTAACCGGTTTGGCATCAGGCAACTTATATTTTTGATCCTGTCCATTGTTATTGTTACCCCCTTTTATTTCCAGCAAATACCTGGTTAACTCATTCCGTAAACGCAGAAACTCTTTGTCTTTTTTTATCTTTTTCTTGTCGCGCGGCCTGGGCAGTGCCACTTCGAACGAAGCTGCCAGCGTTGCCCCCGGGCCGGGTGTCAACGCATAAATCCGATCGGCCAGGATAATTGCTTCTTCAACATCATTGGTAATCATAACCACGGTTTTTTTCTCCGTTGACCAGATATTTGATATTTCATCCTGCAATGTATCCCTGGTTAGGGCATCGAGGGCACTTAACGGCTCATCAAGGAGCAGCACATCGGGAGACATGGCCAGGGCCCGTGCCACAGCAACCCGCTGCCTCATACCCCCGGATAGTTCCCGGGGATATTTGGAAGCAGCTGGAGTTAATCCAACCATATCAACGTATTTTTCAACCTGTTGTTTTCTTTCTTTTTTAGACCAATGAGGAAACGCTTCCTTAACGGCCAGCTTTACATTTCCGTGCACTGAAAGCCAAGGCATCAGTGAATAATTCTGGAATACAATCCCCCTGTCTTTATCGGGCTGGTCAATAGCCTCTTCCCTGTATCTTGCCTCTCCCGCATCCGGGAAAATAATCCCGGCCATTAAATTAATCAACGTGGTTTTACCACTTCCCGAATAGCCTACAATAGCAATAAATTCATTCTCACCAGCTTTGAAATCAACATCTTTCAATACTTCAACTTTATTTGGACCGGTCCCATATGATTTTGTAACATTATTTAATTCAAGTACAGCCATAACTATGGATTTTAAGTGTTCAACATAAACAACCTCTGTATCATCAACATGATCCTGTCAAGCAAGAACCCGATAATGCCTATCACAAACATTGCCACAATAATTTTTGCATTTGAATCGTTGGCCCCATTCTGAAATTCTTCCCAAACAAAAGAGCCTAAACCGGGGCTCTGGGCAAGTAGCTCAATAGCAATAA
>JBNLCS010000124.1:0-3432 GCA_050303935.1 Bacteroidales bacterium | reverse complement strand
ATAGTTTGATTGATGCAGAAATAGAAACTATTCAGAAACGGGCAAGGAACACCCTGGATGAATTGCGGATTAATGATAATTTTATGATCAAAGACATTGAAGAAATACGAAAAATGTTGGATATGCATTATACTATTCTTCAATTAGACGATTCAAACATCAATAAGGAAAAGGCTATTGATCATATTATTATTAAAAAGGGAAGTAAGGATGCTGTAATAAATTCAAAACTTTTAAATTTAATTGGAGAAAAAGAAAGGCCATATATTAGGGCTAAAGCGTGTTTGGCCATTATTCTTGGAAAATTAAACCAGGATATTGTAAAAAAAGCGAAAGAAACATTAAAACTTATGGACCAAAAAGGTAGCATTGAAGAGAAAGAAGAAGCAGAAAAGGTCATCCTAAAATTAAAAAAACTAAAAATAAAAATATAACATGCTAAAATGAAATTATTCTGTTTTTAATTGCATAAATAACAAGGCTTACGGTATTTTTTACACCTGTTTTTTGAAGTAATTTAGAACGGTAATTATCAATTGTTTTATTGCTTAAGTACATTTTATCCGCTATTTCATATGAATTATATCCCTGACAAATTAATTTAAGAATTTTTTCTTCCTGTTCAGTAAACGAAATAGTATCGTCACTAATATCCGAACCTTCTTTTTGTTTATTTATTTCAATTATAATGTTGCGAAGTAAATCTGAAGAAAAATAACTTTCGCCATTACCAACTGCCTGAATACCTCTCTCTAACTCAGCTTTACCAGATGATTTTGAAATAAATCCTTTTACACCGATACTTACTAATTTTGAATAATATGAATAATCATCGTACATACTAAGAATCAGAATGTTTAGACTCTTGTTATCAAGTAAAGCCCTTTCACATGCTTCAATTCCATTCATTTCAGGCATATCGATGTCCATAAGTACAATGTCATGGGTAATTTTATTTAAAACATGCAAAAATTCTTTTCCATTTCTTGCCTCTGCAACTATGTCTCCAATATTTTCCTGTTTTATTAAGGAAACAATCCCGCTACGAAACATTTCATGATCATCAACAATAATAATTTTAAAATTATTTTTTATCATATCATTCTTTTTATATAGGTAATTCTATTCTCACAGTCAAATGAGAATGTTTACTTGAATCAAATACAATAATACCATTTAATGTTTCAACACGTTGTTTCATACTATGTAACCCCATCCCTTTCTTACTTTTTAGGGTTTCATCTACATCAAAACCTTTCCCATCGTCTTTGTAAATAATGAACAGCCTGTTTATTTCTAAATCATTTGTTATTTTAATTGAAATATTTTTAGCATTTGCATATTTAAGTGTATTATTAATTAACTCTGACAAAATACGATACAAGGTAACTTCCATATGAAGATTGTATCTTCTTTCAGAATCACTGGATATTTGTATTTTTATTTTCCTGGTTTTATTTAATTGGTTAATGAAATATTTCATTGCCTGAATTAGTCCTGCATTGTCTAATATTCTCGGACTTAATTTATTTGATATTTCCCGGACAGCTTGTATTGCATCATTAATATTTTGTATACCTGTATTTACTATGTTTTCACGTTTCTCGCTATCCGTTGTTTCAGCCAGCCACTGGAAATATATTTTTATTGTTGATAACATGGGGCCAAGTCCATCATGGAGTTCCTGTGAAAAACTTTTTCTTTCTTTTTCTTCAGTTGAAATAATCGCGTTCAGGATTTTTCTATCCGTTTCTTTTTTTTCAGTTATGTCCTGCTTTACTGCTATAAAATGAGAAATGTCATTGTTTTTTTCTTCAACAGGGGTTATTGTCATGTATTCTGTATAAAATGATGCATCTTTTCGTTTATTAATGATCTCACCGCTCCAAATATAACCTTTCAGTATCGTGTCCCACATATTTGCGTAAAATTTCTCATCATGTTTTCCTGATTTTACCAATTCGCCCGGACTTTTGCCTATTGTTTCATTCGCATCGAAACCTGTAAGCTTCACAAACGCTTTATTAAGCCATATTATTTTTCCACTTTTGTCGGTTACTACTATTGCGTTTGCTGCTGCTTCAAGGGCAGTATTAAGAATTTTAAGTTTTTCTTCAGTCTTTTTACGTTCAGTGATATCAAGTAAAGAACATAAATGGTGCAATTCTTTGTTTATTGTAATATACGTAACTGCCAAAATAACTGATTTTAGAACACCAGTTTTTGTCTTTGCTTTCATTTCAAATGATTCAACAACACCATATTTTCTAAGCTGGTCTAACAGTTTTTCCCGGTCAGAAGGATTTGCATACAAACCAAGTTCAATCGTAGTTCGACCAATAATTTCTTCTCTTGTATATCCCGTATTTTTACAAAAAACTTCATTTACATCAATAATTTTACTGTCTTCATCTCGAAGAATAACAATGGCGACGGGGCTAAGCTGAAAAGCAGTTGAAAATCTTTCTTCGCTTGCATGCAAAGCTTCCTCAGTTTGTTTCTTTTTTTGTTCCAGTAAAGTCCTTTCGGTCCTGGTTTTTGCCTCACGTAACTCTCTTTCAATAGCAGGTAACAAACGCTGTAGATTATCCTTCATTATGTAATCATGTGCCCCCTTTTTCATAGCTTCTACAGCAATTTCTTCGCCAATTGTACCAGAAATAATTATAAAAGGGATGTCCATTTTTAATCCGGTTAAAACCGATAATGCTTCCAGTCCACTAAAATTTGGCATTTTATGATCAGAAAGAATAATATCCCATTTTTTTGTTCTCAATGCGTCCTTCATTGTTTCGGCTGTTTGAACTCGCTCATAATATGCATCATACCCGCCTTTATTCAGTTCCATTAAGATAAGTATGGTATCATCTTCTGAGTCTTCAACAATAAGTACCCGTATAGTTTGAGTATTTGTTAATTTCATAACTTACAAACTTGATTATGAATGATATACGGTAAAATAAAAAGTAGTACCTACATTGATTTTACTTCTAACCCATAATTTGCCCCCGTGTTTTTCCACAAATTCTTTGCAAATTAACAAGCCAAGCCCTGTACTTGGTTCTCCTTGGGTACCTGGTCTGTTATTTTTCGCGTTAAGCTGAAACAAATTGGCAATCATACCTTCATCCATGCCTATACCGGTATCAGAAACGGATATCTCAACCATGTTTTTTTCTGTATGTTTGGCATTAACCTCAATTCTTCCTCCTTTTGAGGTAAACTTTAGCGCATTTGAAACAAGATTTCTCATTATTGTTTGAAACATATTAGTGTCAACTGAAACCATTATTCCTTTCTTGATTGTATATTTTATTTCTATTCTTTTATTTTTAGCAATAGCAGAAATGGCTGAAACACTTCTATCCACTATTTTTGATAAATCAATTAATTCGGGGTTAAAAATAAATTGCCCCCGCTCAATTTCAGCCC
>JBNLCS010000123.1:0-5271 GCA_050303935.1 Bacteroidales bacterium | reverse complement strand
AGATGGTTGTTTTTTCACAAACCATTTTTAAAACGATATATTTTCATTTATATTTAATATTGTTTTGAACATAAAAATTCAAACACATTTCCATTCTTATTGTTTGATCATTAAAAACCATACTGTATTGAAACCCAAAATTGTTGAGAACGATCCATGGCTTAATCCTTTTTCTGAAATTATTCAGGCAAGGGCAGGTAATGTAGATAAAAAAGAAAAAAATCTTTTGTCACCGGGACAGGATTTAAATGATTTTGCAACAGGTTACCTGTTCTATGGATTGCACCGGTTTCCAGATAAATGGATTTTCAGGGAGTGGGCACCAAATGCTACTGCATTATATCTGATAGGGGATTTCTCACAATGGAAAGAAGTGGAAACATATAAGCTTAGTAGAAAAGAAGATGGAAATTGGGGAATTGAATTAGCCCCAGACTTATTAAGCCACATGGATTTATACAAGCTTTCGGTGCATTGGGATGGAGGGCAAGGAGAACGTATTCCGGCGTGGGTAAGAAGAGTTGTGCAGGACGAAAACACAAAATTATTCAATGCACAGGTTTGGTCCCCTGATAATAGTTTTCAATGGAAAGTGAATGATTTTAACCCCCGGTTTAAATATCCTTTTATTTACGAGGCACATATCGGAATGGGAACTGAAGAAGAAAACGTGGGCTCGTATAATCAATTTAGGGAAAACGTGTTGCCAAGAATAAAACAGGCTGGTTATAATACCCTGCAACTGATGGCAATACAAGAACATCCTTATTATGGGTCTTTTGGCTATCACGTGTCTAATTTTTTTGCCCCTTCATCGCGCTTTGGGACACCGGAAGAGCTTAAAATGTTGATTGATGCTGCCCATGAAATGGGGATTGCTGTAATTATGGATATTGTTCATTCTCATGCGGTTAAAAATGTTTTGGAAGGGTTGGGTTTGTTTGATGGTACCAGAAAACAATATTTTCATGAAGGTGACAGGGGGGAACATGTTGCCTGGGATTCTTTGTGTTTTGATTATGGCAAGAATGAGGTACTACACTTTTTACTTTCAAATTGTAAATATTGGCTTGAAGAATTCAAATTTGATGGATATCGCTTTGACGGGGTAACAAGCATGTTGTATTATGACCATGGCCTTTCACGCGATTTTTCAGGATATGAAATGTATTACGATAGTGGTCAGGATGAAGATGCGATAATTTACTTAACATTAGCAAATAAGCTTATTCATCAGGTAAAACCACATGCCATAACCATTGCCGAAGAAATGAGTGGTATGCCCGGTTTGGCAGCTAAAATAGAATGGGGCGGCATAGGTTTTGATTTTAGAATGGCTATGGGGGTCCCTGACTACTGGATAAAAATTATTAAAGAACGTAGCGATGAGGCATGGGATGTAAGCCAGCTTTATTATGAGTTAACAAGTAAAAGGGCAGACGAGAAAACTGTTAATTATGCTGAATCGCATGATCAGGCACTTGTTGGTGATAAAACTATTATTTTCAGGTTACTTGACAAAGAGATGTATTGGTCAATGAATAAAGACAGCCAGAACTTGATCATTGACAGGGGCATGGCATTGCATAAAATGATTCGTTTGGTCACAGCTTCAACGGCCGGTGGGGGATACCTGAATTTTATGGGAAATGAATTTGGCCATCCTGAATGGATTGATTTTCCCCGTGAAGGCAATGGGTGGAGCTATAAATATGCACGTCGGCAATGGTCGCTTTTTGATAATAAATTATTAAGGTATCATTATCTTGGTGATTTTGACAGTGATATGGTTAAATTAATCCAGTACGAAAATTGTTTTGATCATTATTGTTATTTACATTTAGATAATCGGGGAGATCAGGTATTGGTATATTCACGGGGTGAGTTGTTGTTCGTTTTTAACTTCAGCCCGACAAATGCATATACTGATTACGGAATACCGGTTGGTGCCGGGAAATTTAATATTGTATTAAATTCTGATTCGTCCAAATATGGAGGTTTTGACCGGATAGATGAAAAAATCACCTATTTTACATTTAAATATGGTAAAATTGTATCAGGGTCCCCGTATTATATAAAATTGTATTTACCACCCAGGGTGGGACTTGTTTTTAAGAAGGTTCCAACAAAATCGGTATATTGATCTTTAATTTTTACATATAAAGTTTTTAATTTGATAATTAATCATAATTAGTGTCGGCAAGAAAACCCCATTTTCCGCGTTACGCTTGTCAGAAGACTCCTTATCCCGTAAAAGGCGGGACTGCAGATTTTCTGACTTCGCAAGCCTTGAAAATGGGGTTTTCTTATCCGCCACTGGACTTTTCTTGCAAGGACTAATTAATTGATTTTCAAGATAAAATTCTATTTTTCTGTATTTTATAAAATGGAAAAAGCTAATGAGCGTTTAAAATATTTTTAAATCAATATCATCAATAAAAATGCTGTTTTTACCGGTATTCCAAAAGTAAAAATTCATTTCATGATTACCATTTTTAATTTGTGGAAGATAAAAATATTGCTGAACAGGATACCATTTGTTTTGGTTGGTAATCCGTTTTCCAACGTTATAAGATTTTCTGTAAACTATTTTATCCTTATTTTTTAAAATACATACAGTTTCAAAATGTGTTGGGTCATTTTGCATAAATTGTGCGGAAAATTGAATTATACGAAACCCTTTGTTAATCTTAGGGACTTGTTTTACGTTAAGGCTAAACGCATATGTCTTGCTCGAATCGATATACCCTGAATAATTTCCTGAAAACGCATGTAATGATGTTGTATCAATATTCTTTAGTTTTGGTAGTGGTATACTGTCAAAATCACTACGTATTTCAAATAAAGGTGAATCCTCATCAATAGTGAGGTAATTTAAGATGGTTCTTGTATTGATTTCAGCAGAGTATTTACAAATTGTAATTTTATCATTGAAACCATAGATTTGTAGGTGTCGAATTATTTCAGGGTAATTATTATAAATTTTGGTGATAAAATTTTCATTTTGATAAATAATAAAATCATAATTCCACTGTAAAGCAGTTTTAAGATTTTCTTTGCTGGGAGGCATTAAAAAGTATCCTTTCCTTTTCATTAAAATAAAAGGAATATTCGGGGCCATTGCATCAAGAACAAGTATCCTGGCATCTTTAGCAATATGTAATGAATCGAGAAGATTATCCGAATTTTGAAAGTTCTCAATTGTGCTCCTAATTTGGTCCCAATCACCAGTTTTATGCCTTTTTTGCTGCACATGATTAGAACGAAAGAACATAAAAAATATCATTACACAAATGAATACCCCCGAAGTAATTTTAAACACTGACTTTTTAATGAATGGGATCTCAGAAAAAATTAGTATCAGTGTTATCAGGACTGGGAGAAAAAAGGTGTCTAAAAAATAATAATCGTGAAGGGGGAATTGTCGCAACATTAATCCTGCAAACATGAAACAACCCGTAAAATGTATCAAAATATAAAACAGAATGTTTAAAGATATATGGTGCTTTAGTCTTACCGATTTTTTAAATATGAAATGAACCAATACAATGATTGTCGTGGCAATAAACAAATAATGCCATATAGTAAAGTAGTGGTACCCCCAATTTTCATAAACCATTCTCAATATTTCAAAAGCCGCTTGTAAACTTTCTACAGGTAAAAAGTTATTTAAAAAGATTGAGCCATATGTATTGCGTAAATGGGAACTGTAAGCTTCAAATAGTAGAATTGTAACAAATGAAATTAGAAGAGGTAGTATTTTGGGTTTTAACAGAGAATCTTTTCTTAAAAATCTAATAAATTCATTTCCTGCTAAAGAAATTAAAGGTATTGCAAATGTCATTCTTGATAATGAAGCAAGCGTAAGAAAGAAGATAGCCTTGTGAAAATAACCAATTTTGTTCTGTTTTATAAAACTGAAATAGAAATATAAACCGATAATTGCATTTGACAAGGATGGTATTGTTGGTAAAAAACTGCCCTGATAATATACAAAAAGAGGGGCAGTTGAAGCAAATAGTAATATTATTAATGATCTCAGATAATTCTTAGTAAATAAATATGATAGTTTGAAAAGAAAATACAATCCAAATAAACTGTATATAAAAATATATAACCTAAAAATAAGGGGTGAATTATTCCCGGTAACCCGCATTATAATCGCGACAATAAATTCATGAATTGGGAAATTAACAGCGGTAATGGTTATGTCGGATGGATTTTTCCAGTTATCTGGGAATTGATGGTTTAGCACAAATGTTTGAGGTTTGAAGAAATTTAATCCGTTTTCTATAAAACCAAGAGATAAGGCATACCTGTCGGATTGTGCCCAGGCATGTATATGGGAAGGGAATTCGTTTAAATATTTATAGTGATAAAATAGTCCTGTTACTAAAATTACCAGAAAGATAATATATGGCTTAAATCTATAAGTCATTCAAATAAAAGCTATATCCGATAAAGTATTTGTTGACCAGGCCAAAAGTATAAAAATAATCTGAATTGTTAATTATAAACAAGATGAAACGGATAAATAGAGTTTTACCCGTTAATATTTCTTTCAATAAGATATTTAATAGGGTTGAAAATACGGCGTAGCAAGCTAAGTTTTTCTGTTATTATCTCAGCATCGCCTTTCATCTCCTGGGTAAATTCCAATTCATTTCCATAAAAAGTAACCAGGCCATTTATTAGTTCAACTTCAACAACATAGTGATCACCTTCTGGTACCAGGGAAATGTTTCTTACTTTACCTTTTACCAGCCCGTATTCGAGATAAGGATAACTTTCAAATTTTATATTTACATCTTGCCCGGTTTTTACCTTTCCTGATCCCTTAATAGGAAGGTCTATTTTTCCAATAATTTCACCCGGGTTTTCAGGGATCACGGTAAAAACTGTTTCACCTTCTTTTATATATTGATTTTCACTCCATACACTGGTAAATGTTATAATGCCATGGGTTGGTGCCTTCAAAATATATTTCAGCTCCCATTTGGCAATATCAGCCTGCAAGTTTTCAAATGTCTCCTGAAGCTGGGTCTTCATTTTTTTTGAAGATTCGCTTTTATCTAGTTCCAATTCAAGGATCTTATCCTTAATCCCTGCTATCTGAATACGGGTAGATGACAGGTTTAGTTGTACTTGTTCAAGGTTATACTGTTGGTCCAATAAGTTACTTCTTGATTCATCGTATTTTGCATACGCTATGGCATCATTAATAATTGCCAGGGAGTCCCTTTTAAACTGTCTCTTTGCTAAAGCAGCTTT
>JBNLCS010000122.1:0-3352 GCA_050303935.1 Bacteroidales bacterium | reverse complement strand
TGATGGGCGGAAGTAGTAATGGATCCGGAAGCAGGATGACCACACAGCGTTTGTTTGCCACAGCTGGTGAAACAACCAAATGTATTCTTTACGGTTCAGAAGATTCACCAAATTATACTTCAGGAAACCTGGATATTCTTGGTAGTACAGAAGAATACTCTTTTGGTGGTTATGAAGAATTTCTAAGTGATAAGACCCCTTTTGAGACACTTGCCCTGGAGATCGAAGTAACTGATGGCTCCTTAACAATTGGTGTACGTACTAATGGAAAAGACAGCGAATTGGGATATGACTTTACAGATGCAGGCATTTTCTCTGCTGGTGACGGACACGGTTGGTTTAAGGTTGATAATTTTACACTTACTTATTTAGGGTCAACTAACGCGATTTCAAACATCGTAGGAAATGACTTAAAAGTAGTTATAAATGAAGGCTTAGTTTCTGTTATTGGTGTTGAAAAATTTGAAATCTATAACATTAGCGGCACTAAAATTCCAATTGACCAACAACTTACAACAGGTATCTATATAATAAAATCCAATAATAAATTTAAGAAAATCATCGTACAATAATATGATGGTACGGTTTAAATGTTTTACTTTTTATTTATTGCTTAAATACTAAAATATATGAAGCCTAAAATCTTATTTTCACTGATTACAATAGTATTTTTAACGGGATTGCATGCGCAAGTAATTGATAAGACTGGGCATGGCATTAAAACAATGATAGACAGTTTGTATGTTGACATAACGTTCTACAGCCCTTCAATAGTACGAATATTAAAAAGTCCGGATGAAAAAGGATTACGTAAAAAAAGTTTTTCAGTAATTAAAGAACCAGAAAAACTTTCGGTAAATATTGATGATGAGGGGGAGTACATATTATTGTCCACATCCCAAATTAAGATCATCATAAACAAAATAACAGGAAAAATATCTTTTTATTCCCCAGACGATATAATGTTTTTAACAGAACAA
The DNA here is from genome assembly GCA_050303935.1 of Bacteroidales bacterium. Taxonomy (GTDB): domain Bacteria; phylum Bacteroidota; class Bacteroidia; order Bacteroidales; family JBNLCS01; genus JBNLCS01. The sequence continues at coordinate 2,372 of JBNLCS010000122.1, read as the reverse complement.
AAATATGGCTCAAAATTTACACCTATCAAAGATGTAGATGAAGAAAGTTATATGGTTAGACAAGCTTTTAAACTTGATAATGATGAGTCTATTTATGGATTGGGTCAGTTCCAGGATGGAAAAATGATTCAGCGTAATCATAAACTGTATCTGCTACAGGATATCTTAATAACAGCAATACCTTTTTTTCAGTCAACCAAAGGATATGGCCTATTTTGGGACAACTATTCGCCTACATGGTTTACCGACACCCCCCAGGAAACTTCTTTTGAATCAACAGTTGGCAATTGTACTGATTATTATTTTATGATTGGTGAAAATGCTGACGGTGTAATTGCCCAAATGCGCGATTTAACAGGTCAGGCCCCTATGTTCCCATATTGGACATATGGTTACTGGCAAAGTAAAGAAAGATATAAAAGCCAGGATGAAACTGTTGGTGTAGTGGAAAAATACCGCGAACTTGGTGTACCCCTGGATGGAATTATCCAGGACTGGCAATACTGGGGTGATAATTACCATTGGAATGCCATGGAATTTTTAAACCCTGAATTTCCGGATCCTCAAAAAATGGTAAATGAAGTACATAATTTAAATGCGAAAATAATATTCTCAATTTGGTCATCATTTGGACCCAAAACTAACCCATACAAAGAAATGAAAAGCAAAAATATGCTATTTAACTTTGAGACCTGGCCAATGTCAGGAAAAGAGGGCTGGCCACCGGATATGAATTTTCCATCGGGGGTTAGGGTTTATGATGCATATAATCCTGAAGCCCGCAATATATATTGGAAACATTTAAATAAAGGTATATTTTCATTAGGTATTGACGGATGGTGGATGGACTCTACAGAACCTGATCATTTTAACAGAAAAGACGGGGACTATGACCAAAAAACTTACCTGGGATCGTTCCGTAAATACAGAAACCTTTATCCTTTAATGACTGTTGGAGGTGTATATACCCACCAAAGGGAAGTTTCTTCTGATAAAAGGGTATTTATTCTTACACGTTCGGCTTTTGCTGGACAACAAAGGTACGGCGCGAACTCTTGGTCAGGTGATGTAACTGCCGACTGGCCTGCATTTAAAAATCAAATTTCTGCAGGGTTAAATTTTTCTCTGTGTGGTATACCATACTGGAATAGTGACATCGGTGGTTTTTTTCTGGGCAGATTTCCTGGAAGAGTAAAAAATCCTGCTTATAAAGAACTTTATGTGCGTTGGTTGCAATTTGGTACGTTCTGCCCAATGATGCGTTCACATGGAACAGATGCCCCTCGTGAAATATACCAGTTTGGGGAAAAGGGTACATGGGCTTACGATGTTATCGAAAAATTTATAAATCTAAGATATCGCTTGTTACCATATACTTATTCAACTTCATGGGATGTGACAGCCAGTTCATCAAGCATGATGCGTGCACTGATGATGGACTTCGTTGAAGATAAAAATGTGTTGGATATTAACGATGAATACATGTTCGGTAAATCAATTCTAGTTTGTCCGGTAACTGAACCTATGTATACTAAGAACGATGAAAACAAATTACCTGCTGACTTTAGTGAAACAAAAACAAGGGAATGTTACTTACCAACAGGTACCATATGGATTGATTTCTGGACCGGAAAATCATACAATGGAGGACAAACTGTTATAAGGGAGACTCCTATAGATATTATACCACTTTATATCAGAGCAGGTTCAATTTTACCTTTGGGGGAATTTGTTCAATATGCAAATGAAAAGAGTGGTAAAATAGAAATTCGAATTTACCCCGGGGCAGATGGGAACTTTGTGCTTTACGATGACGAAAGAGATAACTATAACTATGAAAAAGGTATGTATTCAACAATTGAATTCAATTGGGATAATGCCAAAAAAATATTGACAGTAGGTAACAGATCGGGAAAATATGCTGGCATGCCTAAAGAACTTATATTCAATATCGCTGTTGTTGATGAGAAAAATGGTTTAGGAATGGATATTCCTCAATCGGTTAAGCAAATTGTTTACAAAGGAAAAAAGGTAATTGTTGATCTTTAGAAACCAAAAGAAATTTATTAATTGTAGAAAAAGTCATATCATTTATAAATGTAGTTTTAGATAGTTTAGAATTTGCTTTGGCATTTATAAATGATGTATAGGGATTTTTATGAATATTGGAAAAAACGTATAAAATCCACCGCACAACCTGTCCCAACCCTTCTGGATAGTTTTTTGTCATATTTTTTGTCCTGCCCTTATGCTACACATCTCGTTCGCAAAATAAGCCGGAAAAGCAAAACGATACCCTCCAAAACAAAAAATCCGCCAAAAAAAACCTGTGGGGAAGAAATAGATAAATCAACCTGTAATTATATCCATTT
>JBNLCS010000121.1:0-5155 GCA_050303935.1 Bacteroidales bacterium | reverse complement strand
AGATGCTTGGTGATGCTTTAAAAGGATCTGAAATGGATGGTGCTGATTACATAATACCTCTGCCTTTACATAGAAAAAAGAAGACACACAGAGGTTATAACCAGTGTGATTATATTGCCCGTGGCATGAATGAGGTTTTACAAATTGAAGTAAATGATAGGTATGTTGAACGTGTTCTTTATAACATCACCCAAACAGGGAAAGGCAGATACGAGCGTTGGGAAAATGTCCAGGGAATATTTAAAGTTAGCCCATTAGCAGATTTTAAAGGGAAAAAAATTATTATTGTTGATGATATTGTAACAACAGGGTCAACAATGGAAGCATGTGCTGCCGCTATTAAGCAAATTTTTGATTGTGATATTTATTTATGTTCGCTGGCGGTTACTAAAATATAACCGGATAGTAATTCCGGATCTTCAGAAATTATAGTAAAGAATTCTAAATTAGAATTTTATAAATTCTTCTTGTTCCCGGGCTTCTTTATTTTCTATCTCTTTAAATTGTTTAATCTCTTCTTTCTTTTTAGTATCTGTTTGTTTTTTAATGTTTTGTGTTTTATAGTGTATTTGGAGATCATCAATTTTAAAGTAATCCATCATCTCTCTTAACTGGGCTGCCTGACTTGCAAGTTCTTCTGCATTGGTCGCCATTTCTTCTGACGATGCTGCATTTTGTTGAGTTGACTGGTTTATTTGTTGTATAGCATTGTTCACTTGTTCGGCACCAGAATTTTGTTCATGACTGGATGCTGTTATCTCCTGGACTAGTTGTGCTGTTTTTTCAATTTCGGGAACAATTTCTGATAATTTATTTCCTGCTTCTTCAGATATCTTAACTCCTGATTTTGACACTTCATCAATTTCTTGGGCCGCTATTTTACTTCTTTCTGCAAGTTTTCTTACCTCGGCTGCCACTACTGCAAACCCTTTTCCATGCTCACCGGCCCGGGCTGCTTCAACTGCTGCATTTAGGGCAAGAATATTAGTTTGAAAGGCTATTTCATTAATAATGGATATTTTTTCTGCGATTTCTTTCATTGATTGTGCCGAAATTTCAGTTGCTTTGCTTCCTTTTTTAATCTCATCGGAAGCTTTTTTCGCAATTAATTCTGTTTGTTGGGCATTCTCGCTATTTTGTTGAATATTTGCGGTCATTTCTTCCATTGACGAGGATACTTCTTCAACTGATGAGGCCTGTTCTGATGCTCCCTGCGAGAGTTGCTGCGAACCTGCACTGAGCTGTTGGCTTGCTGCTGCAATATTATCAGCACCTGTGCGAATATTTATAACTATTTCTTTTAGTTTTTCCACCATCAATTTTAATGATCGGATTAGATCACCAATTTCATCATGCTGGTCTACGTTAATAGTAGCGGCGAGATTGCCTTGGGATACTTCGTTAGCCATTTGAACACCTTGTTTAATGGGTTTTAATATCCCACTTGAAATAATATATGCCATAATTATGGCAAGGATGGTTGCAATAATACTGAATATCAATACACCGCTCCTGGTTTTTTTGCCTTCGGCCAACATTACATCATCTGTCATAATGTAATTTTTTGACTGCTCAATAGTTGATCCAAACAGCTTTCCCAGTTGAGTTAGCTGTTGCATGGTTTCCGTATTGTAAATATAATTAGCTTCACGAGCACCCTTTAGGGCATTTTCATTCCATGCTATGGCTTCATTTAGTCCTTCAATAATAGTTTTCATGTAAGCCTGGGTTCTATTGTTATAATATTGCATTGCTGCTTCTTTCTCATTCTTTTTCAGGAAGTTTTCAATAATATTGACGGTTGCATGCAGTTTTTCATGGGGATCAATTAATTTATCTATATATAATTTCAATCCTGGCTGTTTAGTAATGTGCTCTTTTAATTCATCACTGTTTAGCCATTTCCCAAACCGGCATAAAGTATGGTCCTTTTGCACGTTAATCCGGGTATTGGAATTACCTTTTGTAAATGCACAAGATAGATCCCCGGCCCATGTTAAATGATCACTTTTTGCTTCTTGTAATTTTGAACTTAACAGGAAATCTCCTGGTTGATAAACATCTTTAATTTTTATGGCTGATTCATGCAAATGAATATGTGGCTGTTCAAATTCCTTTAGTATTGGTCCCAGTTGCGGTACCGCAGTGGTTAAATTATTTTTGCCTTCTCCATAATACCATTTACCGAAATCACATTTGGTATAGTCGGTTTGTACTTTCAGTTCATTTACATTTTCATCAGTTAGCAGTTTATTTACTTCTTGCGACCACAATAAATGTTGTACATATTTATGTTCCAAATCGGTCCTTAACTTGTTTCCATCAATAACCTGTCCAGCGTTCCCAATTATATTCCCAATACCGTTTATTGCCCAAAAAGCAACCACAATAAGAAAGATCACAACGGAGCCAAAAGCAAGAAAGAATTTCTTCCCTAGTTTTACATTCTTCCAGTTCATATCATTACATTTTGGTGTAAATAAATATAAGAAGTTATAGGAATTTTATTACCTTGATAATGTTATACATAAGGAATGTTATTCAAGGAATAATTTCCTTTTGAATATGAAAATAATTTTGTATTTTATAGTATAAAATTATAGTTAATTGCCAGATTTAAGCTATCTCATATCCGTGTTGGTAAATGATGAAAACGATGTAATGTTTTCGCCTGGTGATACCATTTATAAAGAAGGAAGCCCGGTGAACTATATATATTTTTTAAAAAGAGGCTTACTAAAAATAGTGAAAGAACAGGTTGACAATGATTTTATAATAACCTTGGTAAATGAAAATAATTTTTTTGGCTTGTCATCTTCTTTTGCCACTTCAAAATTTCAATTATCTGCGTATACTCTGGTAGATTGTGTTGTTAATTTTGTTGATATTGAAAGATTCAGGTCTTGCATACGATCAGATGGTAGATTAGCAGAAAAATTTATTGAAATTGGGTTGAATGTTGAGATGGAGATCATTAATCGAATGATATCTTTACATAGTAAGCAATTACCTGGGAAACTTGCCGATACACTAATCTATTTTGTTACACGTATATTTGGGAAAGAAAAATTCAGTTTTCCTTTGAAACGACAAGAAATGGCTGATTACATGGGGGTGTCATTAAAAAGTTTTAACAACACGTTGAAAGAATTTGATCAGGATGGTATCATTACGATTAATAAAAATGATATTACTATAAATAAAATGGATATTTTACAACGTTTAAGTTTGAGAGGGTAATGTTTGTCATTTAAAATGTAACATTCGTCAAAATGTATCGTAAAAATATATAACGAATAAAAAGGTTTAAAACTGTAGGTTATGATACGGTACATATTAATAATTATTGTGGCAATAGCGCTGACATCATGCGGTACATCAACAAAATCGCTGTCAACGAATAGGGGGCTCATGTTACTTGATCAAACCGAGTTACCCAGAAATGCAAAGTTTGTTTCCCCAAGATATCAGCAGAAACTAAAAAAGTCGCAAAAGAAACATCAACGGGCAGCCAGGAAAAGATATAAAAGGGCAGCAAAATAATTCCTTTTTTCTTGAAACTCAGATTTTAAAACGTGGTATGTTGGAGAAGTTTATGTTGAACGAATTCCAATAACCTGTATATTGGAAGATTAGTGTATGATTTTGATACCTGCCCTGTAATAGGGTAATTTACAACTTCTTACCTCATAGGTATGCAGCGAAGCATCCTATTTAAAAGTAAAACTAGATTCTCCTATCAAATGTCCATCTGCATATAACTCTACTTTGTAAGTACCTTCGGTAAACTCTTCGGTTTTTTCATAATAGATACACATTGGAACATCCTGGTTCTCATATTCAACCTCACGTTTGGCAGAATATATAAGTTGACCATCTTCCGATTCAAATGTATTTTCAGTATTATCGACCATAAGGAAACCATCAGGCCGTATTATTCTTAAAAAGATTGATTTTGGTCCGGCCGGAACAATATTGTTTTCGCGAAGTGTGAAACAGGTCCTGACTTTTTCAATTGTTTTTGAACGGTCTCTTTCTTTGCTATTTTTATTTAGACCAACTGCTACTATTTCTTTTGCCGAGAGCCGTGAAGCAAGTTCAACTTTAGAATTAAGTATTTCTGTTTTTTCTTGCAACTTCTCCTTTTCTGATTCGGTTTGCTTAAGTTTTGACGATATTTCTATGTTTTGAGCTGTTAGCTGCTGGTTCAACGTGTTTAACGAATCTATTTGTACTACGAAACTTCTCATAATTTCCCGCAGGGTACCCAATTCTTTTTTGTACTGAGAAATTCTGTACCTGTTATAATTATTATCCTTGATTATTTTCATTATTTTTTCTTGCTGGGCAGCAATTAAAATATTCATGCTATCATTATTAGTTTTTAATGAATCGAAATCAGCATATAAGGTACTCAGTTCATCATTCAGTGAATCTTTAGAAAATTTGAGCGCCGTATAATCTTCTTGCGGAACCGTTGTCCTTTTCAGGTCAAAATATATGTAAGCAAGCACCAAAGCAATAATTAGTAATATAATTAGTATTATAATCAGTCCTATGGGTTGTTTTTTCTTTTCACCTATATACCTGTTTTCTAAACCGGGTTTGTTATTTTCCATTTGTTGAATAGTTTTTTTCGCAAAATAAAGGGATTTCTTTTAAATGATAATAATTATTGGTTATTTTTTAAAATTGCCTTTAAAATCATTCCATGTTGTATATTCTTATTTGATGGTTCAATGCCTTTTATAAGGTAATTTACATTGTTTTCTTTTAATTGATCGTATAATAAACTAAAATGCAAAGAGAATAGTTCCTGTTTACCTATTCTACAGGAAAACACGGGTGATTCAGGAAGAATACGGAACAATTCTTCAGAAAGTTTGAACTTGGCAACAAGACTGTCGTTTGTAATAATGTAATTATTATTATTCTTAGGTTCCAGGTAATTTCCCGGGAAAATATCATTTATAATTATCTTGCCCTCGGCTTTTGCAACAAGGAAAGCATATTTTTGTACACCCTTCTTGTATACAGATTCAGGATTAATTCCTGATAAAATTAGCTGGCCTTCGATTGCTTCACAAGCTGATTCCAAAGATAAATAATCGGCCTGTATATTTTGAAGGTTTTTAATTGAGGCATAATTTTCAAT
>JBNLCS010000120.1:0-5383 GCA_050303935.1 Bacteroidales bacterium | reverse complement strand
TAATTATTACTATTATAGTTTGGGGAACAGGGAAGTTATTTACCGATTCAATGGACCTTGCCCTGGATGCGGTACCAAAAAATATAAACGTGGAAAAAGTGCGAAACTTTTTGCGCAAGCAACAAGGGGTAAAAGATATTCACGATTTGCATATATGGGCTATGAGTACCACACGTGTAGCATTAACGGCACATTTGATAATGCCTTCCGGTAATGATGACAAATTTATTGCTGATTTACAAGAAAAGCTGAGACATGAATTCGGTATAAAGCATACTACTTTTCAAATAGAAAACGAACAAATAGATGAAGAATGCTAAATATATTTCTATAAAGATTTATTTTTATTGTTTTTTATAACCACTTTTCCATTAGCCTTTTAACAGAAAAATTGTTATAACAACTTGTTAAATATCATTTCTAAACTTTAGAGGATTGGAATTATGTATTAAATTTATTGCAAACTAAAAATATATGAAATATGAAAAAACTACTGACATCATTGCTTTTCATAGGCTTGGTAAATTTAGTAATTGTTGCTAACCCAGTAAATGTTTCTTTTAAAGAAGAATCCGGTAAACAAGTAATACCAAAAGAAATTTATGGTCATTTTGCAGAACACCTTGGCCGTTGTATTTATGATGGTATATGGGTTGGGCCTGATTCTGACATACCCAACATAAACGGATACCGCAAAGATATTGTTGAAGCGTTGAAAGAACTAAAAATACCAGTTTTAAGATGGCCGGGCGGTTGTTTTGCTGACACTTATCACTGGATGGACGGTATAGGGCCCGTAGATGAAAGGCCAATGATAAAAAATGTATTTTGGGGGGGTACTATGGAAGACAATTCCTTTGGAACACATGAATTTTTTAATTTGTGCGAATTATTAGGATGTGAGCCTTACCTTTCAGCCAATGTTGGATCGGGCACCGTGAAAGAAATGACAGATTGGTTAGAATATATTACCAGCGATGAAGATACACCAATGGCGGAATTACGTAGAAAGAACGGAAGGGAAAAACCATGGAAACTGAAATATGTTGGTGTTGGTAACGAAAGCTGGGGATGTGGAGGAGAAATGACACCGGAATATTATGCCGACCTTTATCGTCAGTATTCAGGTTATTGCCAGCTATATACACCAGGCAGAATAGTAAGGGTAGCCAGCGGGGCAAACTCCTGGGATGTTAACTGGACAGATGTTGTAATGGGTAATGCCGGGGCAAGAAGAATGGAGGCCATATCTGTTCATTATTACACGGTTGCCGGTACCGAATGGAATGACAAAGGCCCATCACTTGGTTGGGGCGAATACAGGTATTTTATGGGTGTTAAAAAGGGGTTGGAAATGGATAAGCTTATTTCAAACCACGTTGAAAAAATGGACAAACATGACCCCCGTAACAGAGTTGAACTTTACGTAGACGAATGGGGTATTTGGACTGACCCATTACCAGGAAGTACAGAAGGCCACCTATTCCAGCAAAATACTATGCGCGATGCTTTGATCGCTTCCACCACGCTTGATATTTTTCACCGTCATCTGGAAAGGGTGAAAATGGCAAACATTGCCCAGGTAGTAAACGTTTTACAGTCAATGGTCCTTACCAGTGGCGATACCCTTGTGCTCACGCCTACCTATCATGTTTTTAACATGTATAAAAATCATATGGAAGGTACTTTTATACCGGTTGATTACGAAGATCCCGGTTACACATACAAAGAAGAAACCATTCCGGCTATTCACAACACAGTAAGCAAAAACAGTGAAGGAAAGTACACGCTCACTTTCTCAAACCTTGATCCTGAAAAATCAAATGAAGTATTGATACCAATGGGTAAACAAGGTGTTAAAAAGGTAATCAATGCACAAGTTTTAACTGCTAAAATATATAATGAATATAATTCATTTAAAGAACCGGAAAGGATAAAGCCTGAAGATTTTAAAGGTTATTCCTATAAAAAAGGAGAATTGAAAATTGAATTACCTCCCCTATCAGTTATATTGATCGAAATGGAATAGCGTCATTTTTCAAATTGCGCAATTGTGATTGGTATTTGAACATTGACCTGTTCTTGATCATTAAAATTGGGTGTTTAAAAGAGAAAATAACTTTTAAACACCCAATTTTAATGTTTAATAAATACTTTGCGTGATATTGTTGAGCCTTTTCCTGCAAAAAGGAATATGTATATCCCTTCTTCAAGCCCTGAAACATCTAATTTTTGTGTATTTCCAGCTATTTCTTCAGAATTAATAACTACCTGTCCGTGAATATTATATACACGTAACGTTTCAAAAATAAAATTTTCTACAGAAATATATACATATTTATCAGCGGGCACAGGAAAAATTCGCACATTCTCACTTTGATAGCTTTGAATTTTAACAATTGGGGGCTGTTTCTTTTTTACATTATTGCTTAAGTAATCAAACCTATTTTTAATAAATGAAAATACCCCTGTTATATCATTGTGCATGCGAACTGTATCCTTTGTATTATAAAAAACATTGTCTTCAAACATTTCATATGAAAACATTTTATTAGTATCTGCTTTAACCGATGATGAGATCAATTCTTTGTAGCCTTGAAGCCTTTTACTAATACTTGTGGTGTCAGCAAGCACATTAAGTATATAATTTACCTCGTCAATATATTGGTTATAAAGCTCAAAATCATTAAAAATGTTTTCAACAAGCGGCCTGTTCACCGATGTATAGTCAACCGGTAATCGTGAAAAATCATATTGTAATACATTATCTATGTTTTCAACAAAAAGGTATAAACCAAAACTCATATTCGCATCCCATTTGATCCATTCCCATTTATTCGAAATGGAATTATGGTACAAGTAATAATTTCTATACGATCCATTGTAGCTATCAAGGTTTACAAAAATATTGTCCATGGCCAACGACCTTAAATACGTTTTTAAATTCAGTACATATTGTAACTGTCTGCCAAATTCTTCATACGATTTAATATTTATAAATTTGATCAACTCAATAAGGTCTTTCCAATCATTTTCTTCATGGTTTGTTTTTAAATAATACCGATTATAATAATTAGGCCCTTCATCTCCATAATACTTTAAATCAGAAGGCCCCTGTCCTACACCACCATAAACATTTGTTGCTTTAAACAAATTTCCGTCAGAATTGTCAAACTGCCATTCAAGAAACTGGGCATCTACTTGCTCAACCACAACGTAAAACCCAAGCAATGTATCATTGATATAGACATTGGCAAAATTGGTGCGTGGGGCAGGTATATCCAATAAATGGCACATATCAAAAAAAAGTTTCTCGCGCATAAACGATGGATCAAAGGTGCAGTTATTAAAATTAAGTTTCTTCAAACCTTTACAATTTTGCTCCTGTATATACCTGTTAAAATCAATTTTAATGGATTTCTTATTACCCGGATGCAAAAAACTTGAATTCCCTTTAAGCCTTACACCAATATTTGAGAAATTATACGTTCCTGTAAAATCCTTTAACTCTACATCAGCCTTCATATATATTTTATCAGTATGATTGTTCATCAAACTGTCCCAGTAATTGCTTTGAGAAAAAGTAATCCTGACTTCAATAATCTGAACGGTATCAAAAATATGGCCACCAACTATTTGCGAAAACGTAGTGACTTGAACAATCAAAAATATAAGTATGTATATCTTTTTTAACATATATATGCACTAAACGAATCAATTTCTTCCATACATCATTTAAATGTTATTATGACGTGAACACAATACGGATAAAAACAAAGACGTAATAATTCTGAATCCTGTATAGTTAGTCGGTAACATTTCAAATTCAAACTTTTACAAGTATAAAGATAAAACTTTATAAATGAATTAAATCCCAATTCTACTAATTTTAAACAATACTTTTATTAAATTACCGTTATGTTGAAAAACCTGAATTAATAGTGATGCCATTAGATGTATTAAAATCATTTTTGTTTTGTATACTGGTATTAGCCGAACCTGTATTATTGTCACAGAGCCTGGAAATTTTAGATGTGGACTATGCCGAATATCCGGTAATACGTGCAAATTTTAAAGCACTTGATCAGGATAACATTCCTCTATTTGATCTTCAAAAAAAAGATGTACGTATTTCTGAAAATGGGGAAAATTGTAAAATCCTTTATTTAAAATCGCCGGAAAGATATCCACAACCATTATCTGTTGTTCTGGTATTTGATGTTTCAGGATCAATGAAAACAAGAAGATTGGATATAGCAAAAGCTGCAGCAAATACTTTCATTGATGAAATATCATCCTCCAATTACGAATTGGCCATAACAACTTTTAGTAACGGCTCTTTTGTAAACAGTGATTTCACAAACAATAACAACCGGTTAAAAAATATAATAAACAATATAAACAGCATGGGGGGTACAAATTACGACAGTGCATTTTTACAACCCAATACCGGAATTTTCGATATTACCCGCCATGCACAGTATAAAAAAATAGTAATCTTTATGACAGATGGTTTAAGTAAGCCTCACACGGATTCAATTATTTCAATTGCAAAAAATGAAGATATAACCATTTATTGCACTACCATTGAACTGGAAATGCCTAACTCCTTAAAAAGGATATCAAGTGAAACGGGTGGCGATTTTTATGCCAGGGTAAACGATGCCGGCAGGGCAAAAGATATATATGCCGGTTTATACCGTGAAATCATCTCGGCCGACCAAGGCACTGTAAAATGGATGGCATCTCCGGTATGTGATTTAAACAGGGATATTGATATCAACATATTGAACTTAGCCTCAAAAGGAAATTATTCGCTTACTAACCGGGTAAAAGAAAATTTTATTGTTAAACCATCGTCTTTGTTCATAAGTTTTGGCAAATCAAAAAGGGAGTTGGTACGCTCCGTAATGCTTAAGGCAATTAACAGGCCTGTTACGTTGAATAACATTATTATCAAAGATACAACGAGTATTCATCATGAAGAACTTTCATTGCCCCTAACCATTGAGCCGGGGGAATCTAAAAATATCCGGTTTTATTTTAATTCATCGGATACCCTTCTCAAACGCACCTCCATAACTATTGAAACAGAAGACTGCATGGAAAAAACGGAGTTGGATGTAATGTTCAGGGAGAAGGGTAAAATTGAAATTACCAATCCTACCGGAGGCGAAATATTTGCTACTGGTAATAAAATTGATATTGAATGGAAAGGGATACCCAAAAAGATGGATGTTATTCTTTACTGCCAAAACGGGGAGAAGCCCTGGAGAAGAATAGATAAAGGCAGGTTTCTCCATTATGAATGGACAGCCCCAAACGATACCGGAAATAATATCAGAATAAAAGCCATAAGCGCCGAAGCCAAAGAAAGGGGTAT
>JBNLCS010000119.1:0-4578 GCA_050303935.1 Bacteroidales bacterium | reverse complement strand
CCGGGCCAAAATTAGTGGTTGGTATTGTGGTTGATCAAATGCGTTATGATTACCTCAATCGATTTTCAACATATTTTAATGATGGTGGGTTTAACAGGCTCATTGGTGAAGGTACTCTTTGTACAAATGCACATTACAATTATATATTTAACCAACCTGGGGTGGGAGAAGCTACCATGGTTACCGGATCAAACCCTCAATCACATGGAATTGTATCTGAAAACTGGTATTTGCGTCTTCAAAACGCAGAAGTACATTGCACTTTTGATCAAAAATTTGAGAGTATTGGCACAGATAATGATCATGGGAAAAGGTCTCCAATGGCACTTTCAGCATCAACGATGGGTGATGAGCTTAACCTGGCAAACGAGTTTAAATCCAAAATTTTCAGTGTTTCGCTTGAACCATATTCATCGGTAATAATGGGAGGGCATACTGCCAACGCTGCTTATTGGTTTGATGATGTTACCGGGAACTGGATCACTAGTAGCTATTATGCCGATTCGTTGAATACATGGATCAATGAATTTAATGCCAAAAAAATTCACGAAACATATTTATCTAAAAACTGGGACCTGTATTTATCCCTTGAAAATTACAAGGGTTGCATGCCCGACCGAAATGAATATGAAACAGGAATAAAAACGAATAAGACATTTCCGTATGACCTGTATTCTATTTCAAACCTGAAGCGCAGAAAACCGGATTACAGCATTTTAAAAATGACCCCATTTGGCAATAACTTCACCAAAGATTTTGCTATTTCGTTAATAGTGAATGAAGAATTGGGAAAAGATGAATATACGGATATTATTTCCATTGGGTTTAACAGCAACGAAGAAATTGGTTCACGTTTTGGCCCCCGCTCGCTGGAAGTACAGGATGCATTTTTAAGGCTTGATCGGGAAATTGAACATTTGCTTAATTTTCTGGATGAATATATTGGCAAAGAAAATGTACTGGTTATCATGACATCGAACCACGGTGTGTCTGATATCCCTCAATATTTGAGTGAACGTAAAATACCTGCAGACTATTTTAATTCTAAAAGTTCCGTACAATTATTGAAAAGTTACCTTGATGCCACCTATGGCAGGGGAAAATGGATTGAATATTTTTACAAACAGCAAGTTTTTTTGAACCGGGAATTAATAGAAGATTCTGAACTTGAACTAGCTGATGTACAGCAGAGGTCAGCGTCTTTTCTATTACAATTTTCAGGCATTGCCAATACCATGACGGCACATACACTCCAAACTACAAATTTTACCAGTGGTATCTTTGAAAAGATGCAAAACAGTTATAACCAAGAGCGGTCAGGAGATATTTTAATTAATCTTAAACCGGGTTGGATTGAGAAAAGTAACCGGAGCACCGATTCAAATACGGGCTATTCCTATTGTACGCATGTACCGGTCATTTTTTATGGATGGAAAATTGGTAGGGAAAGGGTGCATGATAAAATAAGTATGGAAGATATAGCCCCAACAGTAAGTGCACTACTGGGTATTTCTTTCCCAAATTCGTGTACCGGAAACCCGATTAAGCAGGTTATTGAGTAAAGTTTCCTTTTAGTAATATACCTTAGAGATATCCAAAAGAAACAAGTATGATTAAAATAATCATTTTCGTGTGTGTTTAATGATTATTTTAATCATACAGTTCCATCTGACCGTTGAAAAAAATATAAACAGATGAAAATAGTGATTTTTCTTTTTGACAACTATACGGCACTTGATATCATTGGCCCGTATGAGGTATTAAATAAACTTCCCGGGGCCAAAATCTACTTTACGGGTATTGATAAAAAAGTGTATGCGGATACACATGGGCTTAAAATGTTTGCTGATTATTCTATTGATGAGATTAAACATGCCGATATTCTGTTGATACCTGGTGGATTTGGGATTGACAACTTGTTGTTAAATAAAAAAGTACTTAGCTGGGTACAAAAAATTGACAGAACTACAACATGGACAACCTCAGTTTGTTCGGGTTCGTTACTATTAGCCGAAACGGGATTGTTAGAAAATAAAAACTGTACTACACATTGGAGAAGAAAAAAGCAGTTGGGTGGATACAATGTTATTATTAAAGATGAAAGATATGTCAGGGATGGAAAAATCATAACTTCAGCCGGGGTTTCTGCCGGAATAGATATGGCTTTGTACTTGATAAGTGAAATTGCAGGAGAACAGGTTGCTAAAATGATTCAACTTAGTATAGAATATGACCCGAAACCTCCTTTTGATTCCGGATCTCCTGATAAGGTACCAAAAGAAATGGTTGAAAAATTGACAAAATAAAATAGTGGTATTGAAATACATTATTACTAAGAGACTGTTTAAAATTCGTTTTTAGAATTTTTTATAGTGTATTTTTGTTCCGGATGAGATGGATTTGATGCGAACCGAACGAAGAGAGCTCACGAGTTTACGAGTAATAGCATTGACTATTTAAAGAAAATCCAACAAACCGGAACGAAGTGGAACTCGGCGAATTCAAATATGGGGCAAAAAGACGCACCTGTCTGCCGACATAGGCAGGTAAAAAAACTGAAGGATGAAATTTAAACAGTCTCTAAATAAACCAAATATTGATCTTTAAATGAATGTTTTAATTATCCTGGCCCATCCTGATGAAAATAGTTTCAACCATGCAATTGCGAATGAATGTAAACAAAAACTTGTTGAGAACGGACATTCAGTAATATTCCATGATTTGCACGAGGAACAATTTGATCCGATAATAACCTCAGCAGAAATACCCAAAGATGGAATTGTTAGTGACCTGGTTCAAAAACATTGCGATGACTTAACCAGCAGTGACGGGATAATTATTGTACATCCAAATTGGTGGGGACAACCACCTGCAGTTTTGAAAGGATGGATAGATAGGGTTATTAGGCCGGGTATTGCGTATGAGTTTAAAGATGGGGATAATGGTGAAGGTATTCCGGTTGGGCTGTTAAAAGCAAAAACAGCAATTGTATTTAACACATCAAACACAAATGCCAGTAGAGAAGATGAGGTATTTGGGGACCCTCTTGAAACAATATGGAAAAACTGTATTTTTAATTTTTGCGGGGTAAATCAATTTCAAAGAAAAACATATAGAGTAATTGTGACCAGCGATTTAAAACAAAGGCAGCAATGGTTAAGGGAAACGAGGGATTTAATTGACGAGTATTTTTCTGAAAGTACTGTTGCAGACTAATGTAATCGAAGTGTCAAACAGAATTGTAAAAGAACAGTTTAATAAACAGGCTGAGAATTTTTCAAATTGGTCTGTTGTAAGAAACGAGGAATACCACAATAGATATTTTGATTTCTGTGATATTCAACACAATGATAAGTTTTTGGACGTAGCTTGCGGGCCAGGAGAGTTTACTGTATTTGTAAGTAAGCGGGTTAAGGAGGCGAGGGGAGTTGATATATCTGAAAGAGAAATTGAAATGGCAAATCAACTTGCCGGCAGATAAGGACTAACAAATGTGAAATTTATTTGCCACGATGTTGAAGAATTACCGTATCAGGATAATTCATTCTCAATAGTTATATGCAAATCTTCATTTCATCATTTTAAACATCCCAACAAGGTATTTGGTGAAATGATCAGATGTTGTCTTCAGGGAGGTAAAATAAGTATTCAGGATATAAGGGCATATGATAATAGTTACGTAAATGGTTTTTTTGAACGATTGGACAAGCTTATTGATGTTAGTCACCATAAAACCTTAACAGAATTGAATTTTAATCAATTATATACGGATAACTATATAAAAAAGCTTAGCGATTTCAAGTTAACAGTAGACTTAAATGTAACAGAATATATTGGCCACGCAGTCCAGGACAAACTCGACCAAACAAAGGTTAATGAGTTATTAGAAGCTGGACTGGCAGATAAACAACTTCACGGCTTTTTGTTTAAAAAGAACGGTGAGTTGTATTTCAAAAGGCCTGTTTACCTTATTATTGGAACAAAATAGGAATTATGGGTCCCTAAAATGCAAACTATCTAATTGTGTGAAAATATTTTTTGCTTCCTCAAGAATAATATTGGAAAATGGAATGTTCACCTTTCTTTTATTATTAAATGAATCGTAATCAGGTAATTTAGTTGTTATTTCCTTTTCTTTAAGAATCTTTTTTACAATTTTCGTTGGATTATTACAATACCGCTCATAATTTACCAATATAGTTTTTGGATGATCAATTGTTAAAACATAGCGGTAATAGTTAATCCATATTTTTAACCAGTAATCCAGGGAATCTTTATCATCAATACTAATTTCTTCTGAATTACTGAACTTAAAAGGTTTATGATTTAGCCCAAACTCATGATGTCCCAGCCAATTCATATACTCAAGTACAAATGGGTCATCTTTCTGAAGCTTTTTGTAATAAAGGTGTTTTTCCAATAATGAGGCTGCATGTGTTAAAGGGTCACGGTACAATATCACCATTGTAAACTCTTGGTTAAGTTCTCTTACTGCTTTGTATCTTAATATAAAGTTATTGTTTTTTGCCAGGTATAATTTATCGTTGTCAAGCTTTATAATTGCCTGGTAATCGAGGT
>JBNLCS010000118.1:0-2838 GCA_050303935.1 Bacteroidales bacterium | reverse complement strand
TTACCGTAAGAATAGCCCGGTGAAGTATTTACATACTTACACCGGCTTGTGCTATTCCCCAGTGCTATTTTTTATAAAATGGAGGTATCCCTGATCTTTAGACGAAGGATACACTTATTTAAATAATGTTGTTTTCTGTGTTCTTTGTTATAAGCCATAAACACTCATCAAATCTTTAAAAGTTTCATTAAAATCAAGCTCTTTGACAAGGCACTCTTTAAACTCAAGCCTGAATGAAGTATTGGTACTATTAATTGTAGTGATCAGCTCATTAATGTTTTTTGGTGCTTTATGGATGTATTGTTTGCCACCATATACCAAGACAAAAATATCTTTGTCAAAATGAAGGCTGTTTTCTTCTTTGTCAAAATAGTCATCCGAACAAATTTCTAACTGGTCAAGGTTTGAAAATATGTTACACAATTCTTTAGGTGGCTGGTTGTAAAGCTGGATAAGTTTTGATACTTTATTTTCAATTTCCATGTCACTCTTAGCTGTTGCTGTAACAAGGGTAACCATATCTAAAAATGAGGTTGCTTTCATATTTTTTTTAGTTTTTTGAAATTTTTGAATAAGGTGTCCGGGGCAAGTTTTTTAAACCGTTGGTTGTTTTATGTAAAATCCTGGATGCGTAAAGAAAGAGAAGGATATTACCAATTATTGGCACGATTAGCACAACCTTAAGGTAACCCGGCATATGGCTTGTAAACCGTAATACGATAAAGCCAATGAAATATAAAGGGATGGATGGTATGTAGGCAAAGGTCTTCATTTGATAACCCCGCTTAGGTATTTGACCAGGTTTTCCCTTTTCACGTATTCCTTAAAACTGGTGTAATCAAAATAAGGGGGGTATTCCCGGAACAGGTAAATGATCAAATCATGTTCATAAGCAAATATTCTCCCCGATTTGCTCTTATGGACAGGCAGTTCATGCTGGATGCGCTCAAAGGTGGCCGTGCTTATTCCCAGCATCTCACAAATCTTTTTTGAATTCAGCCTTTTGACTTTCGGGTTATCATCTGCTTGATTGTTCGCAGGCTGGACAGACTGGATATTATTTGAAATCCTTTTGCTGAAACCTTCCAGGATTTCCAATAAATCTTCTTTTTTAAGGACTACTATTTCACCTTCCATTTGTATCATTTTTAAAGTCATGGTACAAAGCAATGTATTTTCCTGGTAAAAAAAGGGCCACAAGGGTACTGGTACCCCAGGTAATAAATTGATATTCAATTTATAACTAAATAAAAAAACCTGTTTTTGGTCATTTTTCAGGCGCTGTGACCCCCGTTTTACCGTACAAAACCGGTACCCATTCCCTAAAAAAAAAATTGTTTTCCTAAAACGGGTATAACATCTTGTAATATAACGGGATGAAGTAAAATTGACCACTTACTTTTCTTTTTGTACCTGGTTTAAAAGTTTGATCAGGGTCTCTTTGATGAAGCTTTTTGTGTTTTCGTCAGTTTTATAAAATTTTGAACGGAAGCTCCCCGGCGATAGGTCAGCGCTTCCCTTGGTTTCAAAATAACTTGAAAAAAATTCGAATACCCCTGTAAGGTTCTTGTTTTTGATTAACTGGATTTCCTTTAACAGGCGTATTAACAGGGCCAGTTGTGATACAGAAGTGTCCACGATAATTTTAAAGGTACTTTTGTTTTCCCTGGCAGGGTTGCCCGTAAACAGGTTTAATTGACGTACCTTTTCCAAATGGGACATTTCTTCAAGCAACCAGTCTGTCAATTGGGTTTTTATAGGGGCATATTTCGTTTTATAGGCGATATTTGGTTTTTCATGTGTTTGGTTTATTTTTTTCAGGTAGAAGGACAGTTTTTCAATTTTTTTCACGGAAGTTTTTTGGCACAGGTATTCTTCTTTGATCGTTGATGTTATAAAATTGTAAAATTTATGGCTGTTAAAATTTAAATAAACCAGGCTATAGCAAAGTTTGCATACCGGTTTGGCCTGGTTGCAGGATGGGCATGTGTTTTTTACTTCGTTTAACAGGGCTTTATAGTAAATTAACTTTCTAAAGGTAATTTTTACGTCTTGTTCAATAAATTCCTTGACCGGGTACAGGGCAAGCCCGACCAGTCTACAACCCCCTTTAAGCGGGATGGCCTTTAATTTCTCACGGAATTCCTTCTGGCCAATGACTTGGTAATGGACCGGTATTGTTTCATTCTGGTTAAAGTATTTTGAAAAATGGCTTTCTATAAAGGTCAATAACCCCCCCAGTCTTGTGTATATGAAAGCTAGGTTCCCCGGGTCGGTACATTTAGGAACCCCACGTGTATTATTGTTTTTTTCCGGGGAAATGTAAGGTGTTAGCTCGTTACATAGGGATATAAGCATTGCCTGGTGTTCTTGTATGTAACGTTCAACTTTTTTTTCTTTAAACTTAAAGGCGTTTTCTATAAAAGCTTTTTTTATCCTGTCAATTTCGGCTTCAATATCCTTTTTTAACGTGGGCATACCAGGCCCGTTCCCATTTTCATCTGTAATTGGGCCAGGTTTTAGGTCCTTGATGTACGTTTCAATTGTCTTTAATTCATATTTCATGTATAAGATATCAAGATCCTCAATAAGAATAAATATATTCTTAGGAGGGGATGTAAAACAAAACCGAGTTGACCTTACTAAATTAAATGTAACTGAATAACGCTACTGTTTTTAATTTTATTTCATCAATATACCAATAATATTGTAATTGGGACAAAATTACCACAATCAATAAAAATGCCAAAAGGTATGGTTTGTTAATAAATATTAAAAACTGTTAAAAGTATAACAGGCTTTTTGAAAAGGTTAAATTAAAAGGGGAATGGTTAAAAG
>JBNLCS010000117.1:0-2797 GCA_050303935.1 Bacteroidales bacterium | reverse complement strand
TATTTACTGTTTTTAAATTCACTATTTAGTTCAAAAAATGCAAAGTCCGAAACAAATATATGACTAAATTTTTAGTCAAACAAGAAAAACGACTAAATAATTAGTCGTATGATTATATTCATCTTATTTACAGATATTTATAATTTTAACTAAAATTTTTAGTAAATTAACTATACTATATAGTTGTATAACTATAAATAATAGTTATATTTGTAGTGAAAAATAATATGTCAACAAATGGAGATGTTTCAAACTGATGTACTTAATATATTTTTAAACGAATAAAATATCCATGCTTTGAACTTCACAGCAAGGACATGATCAAAACATTGCCTGCCCCGAATTTTCGGGGGATGTTCCACGATCAAATAGTGCAAATGCCAACTATATTTTTGTATTTTATTATATATCAAATGTTTAATTAAATGTTATTCTCGTGAAAAAATTAACACAAAAAGAAGAAGAAATCATGAACCTATTTTGGGACAAAGGTCCCATGTTTGTTAAAGAACTGGTTCACGTTTATGCCGATCAGAAATTACATTATAATACAGTATCTACAATGGTAAGGGCCCTTGAAGAAAAAGGCTACCTTGATCATGAGCAATTTGGCAATACATACAGGTATTTTCCGGTAATTACTGAAGAAGAATACAAGAAAAAAACATTGAGCACCATTGTTAAAAAATATTTCAACAACTCATATCAGAATGTAGTATCTCAATTTGTTGAAGATCAAAACATCTCTGTAAACGACCTGAAAAAGCTTATTGATAGAATAGAAAACAGTAAAAAAGAAAATTAAATGACACTTTTCGGTATATACATAGTAAAATTATCGTTAGGGCTTGCATTATTCTACATAGCATACAAGATCTTTATGAGTAAGATGAAGACCCACTCCCTAAACCGGTCAGTCATGATTGGTATCTTAATTTTTTCCGCCATACTCCCGCTGTTGCGTATCTCACTTATTCCAGAAAACAATGAAATAGTGACATTAAATGCACTTAGGGAATTGTTTACACCAATTTCTCCTGACTCTTATGGTCAGACCATTCCAGAAAGTCAACCATCTGATGGGAATTTTATAGTCCCAATACAGAATATTCTTTTTCTTCTATATTTCATTGGAATATTCCTGCTGTCTCTAAAATTTATTATTTCACTTTTAAGGGTATTTCAATTGTTACGGAAGGCCAATTTTATAAATTCAGATGGAATTACTATAGCTATATCTGGTGAAGCAGTACAACCATTTACCTTCCTCAACCAGATTATAATAAATGCAGACGATTATAATAAAAATAGTGATATCATTATAAAACATGAAAAAGCACATATAAAATTACATCACGCTGCCGATATTTTACTATTGGAACTATTGATACTGGTACAATGGTTTAATCCCTTTATATGGCTGTTCAGGAGGGACTTGAAGCTTGTCCACGAATTCCAGGCTGACGCGGCCGTGATAAAAAATGGCATTAATGCACAAACATACCAACTGTTGGTCCTTGAAAAAGCTGTAGGCAAAAGACGTTTTGCCATGGCAAACCAATTTATTCAAAAACCAATTATAAAACGATTACAAATGATTCAAAAAACAAAAACTCCGCGATGCGCCGGGCTAAAACTATTGTTGTTCGTGCCATTGGCTGCTCTGTTGCTACAGGCTTTTTCAAAACCTGAAGCTATTGCAGGAATTGCTCCTTCTACTTTATTATCAGTTAAAGACAGTACAAAAAAATGGCTGGATTTATGGACATTGGAAAACATAAACAGAATAGAAAAAGAATATAATTCTAACCGTTTGGGTATAGTTGATAATAGCGTTGATCCATCTAAACAATTCGTTTTTAAAGAGCGAAATGTTATGATTATATTAATTAATCGTCGTAATCAATTTTTGGTTGAAGGCGAAAAGTCTACATTAACAGAAGCCATAAACGGGGCAGAAAAATTTCTTGCCGGTAAACCTGTTTTACAAAGTCAGAAGTATGCTCCTGAATTTATTGAGAAAGAATATAACAATTTAGGGGAAATAAAAATTTACAAAAGTGTCATAAGTATCCAATACGATATTGGAAGCGATAAAAAGATTATAAATGAATTATTACGGGGAATAGGAGAAAAATACCTTGCATTGAGGCAGGAAAAGTCAAAAGCCTTCTTTCAAAAGGATTATTTTGACCTTACTACTGAACAAAAAAAGATCATAGATGAGGTTGTTCCTATAAAACTTTCTCTGGCAAAACCAAAAAAAATGGGAAGCCCGCCACCGCCACCACCACCACCTCCTCCTACCGTTAAAAACAATTAAAACAAAACAGGCAAGTCATAAATAAACTTGCCTGTTTTTTTTATTCTTCAAACATATCTTTAAGCGCGATTTATTGTGCTGAATTTCAATATTATAAACTATAATTAGGAGAATTAAAACAATTTGTTAATTTTGACGTATTTTAAAGCAAGGTATATTAACAAAAGTGGAGGTTATCGTGTGTAAACTTAAACAAGGTGTATTTTACATCGTAAATCTTATTCTTTTTTACCCGTTACTACTAAATGGGCAAATTAATTTTGAGACTACAAGTGAATTCCGTTATATCAAGGGGGGAGATGCCTCTACGTTATCTTCGGACTGGATGGATACCTCTTTTGATGATAGTGGCTGGACCGTGGGGAATGCGCCATTTTGGTATGGTGATGGAAGCGAAGGTACTGAATTAACTGATATGAGGTATACTTATTCAACCGTTTACTTGCGTTCTTCTTTTACTGCCAATAATATATC
>JBNLCS010000116.1:0-3857 GCA_050303935.1 Bacteroidales bacterium | reverse complement strand
TCCGTCTTCATTAAATTCAAGTTTGTCAATGCATACCTCACGGTGATAACCTGCCGCTCCGCCCATACTCATTCCTTTAGGCCTTGTAAACCGATGATAAATTATGTACCATTCATCCCTACCGGGAACCTGCAACACACAATTGTGGCCTGTGGCATATATTTGGTGTGTTGTATCTTTGGCAATAACCAGATTATCCTCAGGAATATCCAAAGGTCCCAAAGGTGAATTGGAAGTAGCGTATCTAACCCTGTAATCCGGGTCTCTTGTGTCATTTTCCGACCACATAAAGTAATATTTCCCATTTCGGTAAAACACTTCGGTACCTTCACGAAATGTACTACCGGGATTGAGTATTTTAAGGCTATTTTCCTTATAACCCACCATATCATCGTTTAATTCAACCACTGCCATGTAACCATTTCCCCAATATAAATACGACTTGCCTGAAACCGGATCAGTAAAAATATCAGGGTCTATTTCTTGCCCCCTGTTAATTCCGGTTGGTTTTGAACCAATTAAGGGTTCCCCTTTGTCAACATAAGGGCCTGTTGGATGATCAGCAACAGCTACCCCAATTCGTTGAGCAGCAGTGAAATAATAAAAATACTTGTATTCACCGTTTATCTTATGCTCAGTAATAGTGGGTGCCCAGGCATTTCTGGATGTCCAACTGACCTGTGTTGGGAGGTCAAGTATTTTACCTTCATTTTTCCAATCAACAAGGTTGTCTGATGAGAATATTTCAAAATAATTGCCCGACCAGCCTGTAAAACCATCACTGGTTGGAACAAGGTAGTATTTTCCGGTATTCTCTGAATACATGATTTCAGGGTCGGCATAATAACCATCTAACGCCGGGTTATGATCTTCCTTTGCTGTTACAACAAAAGTCTTACTACCCCTGTTTTTTAAATTTACTGTGTATTTTACACTACTTTTACTAAAATCCTGAGGCCTGATAGGTGAAATAGTTGTTCCGGGAAAAATATTGAATTCCGGATTCAGCTTTTTTAAATTTGCGGTTCTTTTAACAGGAAGGTAAACAGTTTGCCTTTCGTTATCAATTACAACATTTCTGGTTTTTACATCGGCAGAAGAAGAAGAGATGATGGTAATTTCATTTTTAGTGGCCCATTTTTGTGACAGTTTTTCTGCTTCTTCTCTGGTTATTGGGATAACAGTTCCATGCCTGGGATGAAAATTCATGGATATTTCACTATCTATCACCTTGAAATTAAGCAAGTCATAACTTTCAGTAAACTCATACCTGCCTGAAGTGTACACATCGTACATTAGAATATATTTATCGGAATTTATTAGTTTGAAAACTCCGGATCCCTCTACCTGAGCATTGGTTTGGTCCAGGTATTTGTCAATTATTTTATAACCTCCGGTCAATGAGTTGGAAACCGCTTTTTTAATGCCGGCCCCTTCACCTACCGTTTTAAAAAATAGGTTATACACACCATCTTTTAGTATAATATCACCGTCAATACAGGCCATTCCCTTTGGGTGGTACAATAATTGTTTAGGGACCATGTCAAGTCCGGTAAAATCTTCATTGGCATAAGCATAATAAATGATATCGGCATCCTGATTTTTTCTCATCGACCAATAGATCATCATTTTACCTGTTTTTTCATCGTAAAATGACTGAGGTGCCCATACACGGTTCACATTTCCAAATTTATCGGGATATGTTTCAGGTATGTTAATCACAGTATGTTTCCAGTTTATCAGGTCATCAGATTTCATGAGTATCATGGCATAATTTTGCCAACCCATTTCGGGTACGTATAAATCAGTAACCACCATGTAGAATTTACCATCCGGACCTCTCAAAATATGAGGGTCACGCACACCTCCTGAAGTACTTATTTCATCGGAACTAACTATGGGATCATTATTATTCAGGGCAAGGTAGTTATATCCGTCATGGCTCAAAGCATACCGGACAGCTTCCTGACCGGGGCCGTTTCCAATAAAATACGTAAACAGGTAGGCGCTGTAACCTTCATCTTCTGCAACAAATACTTCAAAATCTTTCATTGTTTTTTGCTTGCCTTTGTGTATTGTTGCCGTTAAAACAACTTTTTGTTTACCCTTGCCTTTTTCAGGGTAAAAAATTACCTGACCATCCTTATTTAGTAGTTCAGGTCGGTTTGATTCCCATGAAATAACAGAGCCTTCTTCACCTACTTTAGGAAGGACGAGGCTGCTTCTCAGGTTATTTTTATTTCCGGTTATTGTAATGTTGGCCGCATCTTTCTCCACACTTTCTTTATCAGAATAATAGGGTAGTACCGTTGTTTCAATATTTTTGGTTTTACTGATGTTTCCTTTTTGTAGTGTTGCTTTTAAGGTTACAGTTGCAGGTTTTGTTCCTATATCCGGGCGGTTTACATTACCAAAACCATCTATAATATCAGTATTTGACGATTCCCATGTTATTGCAATACCTTTATTCAGTTTGGAAGGCAGTGTAATATTTTTATTAATTTTTTCCTTACCGGGAATGTCAAGTGTATTTAACACTTCATTTATTTGGGTATCAAATAAAGTAGAATTTAGCTGGTCAATTGGAGTACATAATACTTCAATTTCGCTTTGTTTCAAAGCCTTATTATATATCCTGAAATCGTGGATCATTGTTTTTAGCATGTACGCATCCCCCCGGTAAGGTGATTTCCCTATAAAATTGAAAGAAGTTTTGCCAATATCTTTGGGCAACAAATCAATTGTACCTGTTTTAACAACCTTTCCATTGATGTAAATTGTAGCCTGATTACCATTTTGCGTATATGTGATATTTTGCCAGGCACCTTTCTGGGTTGCCAGTCCTTTTTGAATGTCTTGTGCTTCTGTGTAATACGTTTTTGAAATAGAATATCTGTCGTTTTTTGTACTGTAAAAAATAACACCATTTTGTTCGCGTGCAATATCATCTGAATTGGCAAAAGACCAAATAAAATTTCCGTTCACACCCAGGTCGACCGATTCTTCAATCACAATATTCAGTGAAATTGAAAAATTTTCAAGGTTACCTAAACGTTCACCTATAGTTGGGTCTATCTGTACAAATCCATTCTTATCTCCTAAGTCAAGAACCTGGAACCCGTCTACATTTCGGATTGCTGCACCATTATGCAGAGTACCATTGTAATTGTTACCACTGGCATCTTTTACATGGTTATTATTGTCTTTTTCAAACGTGTAATGTAAAACCAGGTTCCCAGGCGCTACTTGTTGTGCAGAAATAATATTAAACCGGAGGGAAAGTAGGGTAATGATTAGGAACAGAGTCAGTTGTTTTGTTTTCATACAATTGGTTTATTTTCTAATTAATAAAACGTAATTATAAATATAGAATAAATATATGATTATTTGGAAACACGTATCGTTGTTATAATATTAATATTGTTAGATTTTTTTTATGTATGTGTCAAATAAGTCTTATGTTAAAACAAGTAATTTATTTGTACTAAGATTAAATATAAATTATACAGTTAAAGACGCTTAATTATCCATAAAAACAATCGGTATACTAAGTTATAAACAGGTTATTAACAAAATATTGTTAATAAATTAACCATCGATTATTTTGGATTTAACAGGAAGTAGTTATTTTTGACCGTTAGAAATATTAACTACATTTTAAAGTTAGGAAAAAATCAATTTATAAAGAACCAGAATTGATATTACCAGCCAGCCAATTGTAAGTTATCTATTTCTTATTTATGAAGGTTTTTATCAGTTCTAATCTGCATTAAACGAGATATAGAATATTAAAAAAGAAATAGTATGAGAAATGTTTTATTGATAGGATTGTTTGTATTATTTGCTAGTACAATTAA
>JBNLCS010000115.1:0-2130 GCA_050303935.1 Bacteroidales bacterium | reverse complement strand
TTCAATGCTCTTATCATATGGGTTATACACTTTAAAAACCTGGGTTGTTGTTCCAATGGTCGTAAAAACCGTATCAAAGAAAACCGTATCATCAGAAAAATTTAACTTTGCGCTACCGTCCCTTATGAAACTTTCGTTTTCGCAATTAAAAAACAGGCTAAAAGTTAGTCCCAATAATAAAATCCTGAATGTTTCTTTCATTTCTCAAAACTATAAATACTTCTTGAAATTTAACCTGCTTAATTCATAAATTTTCGTTATGAGGATGAAAAATACAAAGAGAAAAGGGGAAGCTCCGGATTTTCAGGATGAAAAAATAGTGAACTATTTTAAGGTCTGAAAATTGGGGCATTTCCTTTTATTACAATAGTTTTCATTCGGAATAGCATAATTTATGAATTAAATAGGTTAAGTTCTATATTCTGTTATTTTTGAAAAATAACGTATATAAACCACATTTATTTTATAAAATTTTAATCTGTATTATTCGTACATTTTTTTATATTTGAAAACACATATTTGAATCATGTAATTATTCAAATTTAAAATTTATGATTACATTTATAATATGGATATAAAATATATTGCATAAAATGGAAATTATAAAGGCCGGTAAAGACAATTTAATTGATGTTGTTTACATGTTTAGAGAAGTGGTGAAAGATATGAATAAAAGAGGTTTATATCATTGGAATACCGGTTATCCGAACCCTGAAATAGTAGGAAAAGACCTAGAAGATGGTAACTTATATATGGTTATGGCTAATTATGTTTGTATTGGGGCTATTGTAATGAACAATAGTAGCAGCCCTGAATTTAATACAATTGATTGGAAAAGTAATGGCGAAAAAGTATTATATATTCACAGAATGGCAGTACATCCTATGTGGAGAGGAAAAGGTGTAACAGAAAAAATGCTGGGATTTGCAGAAAAATATGGAAAAGAGAATGGTTATACTTCCATCCGGTTAGATGTTTACGATTCTAATGATCATCGAATTAGCGTTATTAAAAACCGTAAATTTGATGAAGTAGGTAAGCTCCAGTTTGAATATCAAAAAACCCCCTTCACCTGTTTTGAAAAAGGTTTATAAGACCCCCTTTTAATTTCAAATTATTTTACTGCCCTATCACTAATCTTTAACTTTCATAAAAAAATAAAAGTACTTCATACGAAGTACTTTCCTATCCCATTTATCAAAAACAAATATTTACGTGTTAAAAATAAAAGGCAAGCCCCCCCCCAAACATATGATAAGCCGGATCAGTTAATCCTATTTCTGCTTCAAACAAAAGGCTCATGTTCTTTTTCAAATAAATTTCCAACCCAACAGGCACCCACACCCGTAACAGAACATCGTTAGCAAAATCAATATCAGTATCAATTCCTGAAATTAATTGCACGTCACCTTTAATTGGAATATTAAACAGCAAACAACCATCAAGACCAAAATCAAAAAAATCGTGAGCACCCACTGTAAGGGAAATATTTTTCGCCAAAGCAAACTCAAGGTCTGCACCAAAATAGTTGGCATCTCCCAAGCCTGCTTTAAGTGATAAATCAAGCCCGCTTTTTATTCCATATCCACCATGCAGAAACAAATAAAAATCGGAACCTCCATTTACCAGCATTGATGGTTCAATACCAACAGAAAAAGCCCCTTTTTTAAGCGTTTTGGCTGAATGAAATACCTGGCCTTTTGTAAAAGTGAGTAAAAATAATGTAGCTAAACTGGTTAAAATAATTCGTTTCATAGTATTGGTTTTATTTTTGATTTATTGATTTAAACGGTACTATATTATAAATGGTTTCCCTGAATAAAAATCTAATATTTTAACTTTAAAGATAAATTCATATTTGGATATTACCAATTCGGCCTGAGCTTTTAAAAGCTCATTTTTAGCAAGGTTATAATCCACAGATGTTACCAAGCCAACATTATACTTTTGTTGGGTATAAATAAACGCTTCCTTGTTTGAATTTACAGCTTCCTTTGCTGTAATATATTTATTGTAAGCTGCAACGGCATCGGCATGTGCCTGCTGTATTTTTTTATACAATTCCTTTCTTACTAATTCAAATTTATACTGAGCATCCAACACATCCAATTTTGCATTGCTGACACCTTT
>JBNLCS010000114.1:0-2490 GCA_050303935.1 Bacteroidales bacterium | reverse complement strand
CGTACGCTTGGAAACTAGGCCTGTTTTGGGGAACCATTCTCATTACCAATGGTATTATACAGGGAAGCTATGAAATATTTATATTAAACTGGCCCAACGCGTGTGCACAAACCTATGTATTCCTGGTTTTAGGATTAATTTCCACAATAAATATGCTCATCGTAAAGAACAAACAAAAAATAATAAATCACAGACAATAATAATTACGCTAAAAAAAGCCAATGGAAGTTGCCATGATACATACAAATAATATGAAAATATTTTTTTCATGTAGTGATAAAGTTCAACCCGTTTCTGAAAAAGGAACATATTGTATCCATAGCTTTAATGAACTTAAGTTATGTATCCGTGCAACTTTCTTTTTTAGGCGACTAATTGGTAAATTAATTCAGAACACAGCCTTTGTAATTAAAATTATATGGGAAAATTCATTTAATAAATTTTCAATGTAAAACTTTAATAAAAAAATCATGAAACCATCAAGAATACAACTTATATATATTAATCTGGAACCGTTGAAAACAGACACCAGGGATGCTGTTGAAGATTTCATAGAAGCCCGGGAATTAATACAAAATTGCTATACCTCGTTGAGTGACACATTTTTCTTTTTTCCCGAACAATTGAACTGATGGCAAACGTATTTACGGTTATAAATAAAATTAGTGGGATGTTATACAAAAAAACAATCGCTCATAAAAAAAATAATTACATTTCAAATACCGGGACCATTGCAGGTTTCAGTTTACTCGTAATGTTTACATTTGGTATACTTGCCGATTCTATCATAATGCCAGACCTTATAAACTGGAACGATCCGTTTGAAACGGCGCGTAACATTTCATTATTTCAATGGAAATTTGAAATAGGTATCCTCAGTTATCTGATCGTTCTTTTTGCTGATTTGGCTGTAGCATGGGCATTATACTTCTTGTTAAAACCTGTAAATAAAAGCATTGCCTTGTTTATGTCCTGGCTAAGGGTACTTTTTGTAGCAGTCCGGATTAGTGTAATGCCAAACCTGTTGAAGGTATTACTGATGGTAAATGTATTTAAAGGCACATCTACCCTTAGTCCAACTGATATTATGACCTGTTTGTATGCCGATAAAAGAGGTTATATGCTGGCATTGATCATTTTTGGTTTCCATATAATTTTACTGGCCTACCTCGTATTAAAATCAGATTTCATCCCGAATACCATAGGTATATTATTGTTTATTGCTTTTAGTGGGTACATGATCAATTGTGTTTTATATTTCCTCTTGCCATCTTATTCGCATTATGAACCTTTTCTTCTATTAACAATGGCCGTTCCGGGTGTAGTTTCAGAACTTTCACTTTGTTTTTGGCTTTTGCTTAAAAATAAACACGACGATTTACCACGGTTGGTTTTAAGCACAAATACAAACTAAAATATCTATTATGAAAGCATTTCATTTACTCCTTTTTATCCCGCTGTTTCTATCAGGCTGTGAAAATAATTTCTCAAACCATTTTCCGTATACAACGCCTGAAAATATTAATGATGGTATAGAAACCGGAAGCCTGGAAGAAGTAAACATGGACACACAAATGATACTCAAAGCATCAGGAAGAATACACCAGGGAAAATATAAGGAAGTGCATTCCATGTTAATTTATAAAGATGGTATGCTGGTATTTGAAGAATATTACACGGGACATACGTTTAAATGGGATGCCCCCGGGTATTATGGTGAACCTGTGCAATGGAGCAGAAGCATGCATCATAAAATTATGTCGTGTACAAAAAGTTTCACGTCGGCATGTATTGCCATTGCTATTGACAAGGGATATATAGACAACGTACACCAATCGATTTTCGACTATTTGCCCGACTACCAACAATTCAATACCGATAAAAAAAGAGAGATCACCATTGAACATTTGCTCACTATGACATCTGGCCTGGAATGGGATGAATGGCATGCACCGCACGCCACAGCCGCAAACGATATTGACCGGTTATACATAGAATGTTATAATGACCCTATATACTGTGTCTTGGACAGGCCTGTTGTAAGTTCTCCAGGTGAATCATTTACGTATAATGGAGGCGGCATCATCATGTTGGGAGAGATCCTGAAAAATGCCACGGGGAGAAATATCACAGATTTCTCAAAACAATATCTGTTTAAACCATTGGGGATTGACTCCATTCGATGGGATGGTTTCCCAAATGGAGAAATTGAAACAGGCGGGGGGCTGTTAATGACCCCGAGAGATATGTTAAAGTTTGGAATTACATATCTCAATGATGGTGTTTGGAAGGATGAACAAATTATACCGTCATCTTGGGTGGCAAAAAGTGAGAAACCCTATGGCAACAATAAAAAAATAAATATCCCTATTGAAGATTCAGGAAGAAACGGATACAGTTATACATGGTGGACCAGTGAGGTAGAGCCGGGAAATGATGAAACAACTATGTTCAGGGCAAATGGCTGGGGCGGCCAGGTGATCATGGTAT
>JBNLCS010000113.1:0-5578 GCA_050303935.1 Bacteroidales bacterium | reverse complement strand
GGCAGGCTGAAGCACGCCCTGAAATAGCTAATGCCGGAATTCAAAAATTATATGAAGACGAGGATGAAATAGATTTTCTTGAGGATGATGTTGTTTTTTGGTCGTATGAAGATGTTACCGGTAAAAGAAACCCAATGTTTGAAACTGATGTGATGTTTTTTGGCAATAATCCTAACTTAGTTATTAGTAATACATTGCTGGCCTATATGGAAAATGCCGGTGATTTTGATCGGTTGGATGCCATGTTTAATACTCCTGAAGCAGGAGGGCCACATACCGGCCTTGACCAGGGGAATTTTAATGACCCGGAGGAATCCTCTGGAACTACAAGTGCAAATTATTCCAAACCCGTTTTACAACCTGATTATCCTGTGTTTTTGATGTCTTTACCTGAGATTTATTTTCTTCAAGCTGAAGCCATGATAAGGTTTGGTGTGGGCGATTACGATGATGCCAAAGAAAAATATGAACAAGGGGTGGAAATAGCATTTTTAAGATATGGCTTGGAAAATGCTGAGGATTTTTACAAAGCAGGTGGGCCATATGAATTTCCTACTGAAGGGGCTAACCTTGAAGATTTTATTGAAAAAATAGCTATTCAAAAATGGTTAGCGTTTGTTAATTTTCAAAGCCTTGAGGCATTTTTTGAGCATAACCGTACAATGTATCCCAAGGAGACAGGTTCTACTTATGATAATCTGGAAAATGACACAATAAAATTCACCGTTTCTGTGAATAATGTCACAAGTGGAAGGTTTCCCCGAAGGTTAATATTTCCTGAATCGGAATATTCAACAAATGCTAAAAATACCCCGGAACAAATTCCTGTATACGAAAAGTTATGGTGGCATAAACAATAATAGTAATGAAGAAATATATTATCATAATACTTTTTCCTTTAACACTAATTTTATATGAGTGTGAACCTGATCATGAAACAGTTGATGTATCTGATGTATCTCAGTTACCAAAATTTTCTTACAACGATGGTCAGTTTATTTCTTTTGTTAAGGGAAGCAGGGCTTCGTTCACTGATCCGGGAGCGACTGCCTATGTAGATGATAAAGAAGTGAGAATTGTTGCGTTAAGGCCGGATTCAATAAATACGCAGGAAGCCAATGTTTATGTAATATATTATTTTGCGCAAAATGATGATGGTATTATTTCTGAAGGCAGAAGGATCGTTGCAATAACACATGAACCTATAAGAGAAAGTAACCTTGAAGGTAAATACAGAACAAGTACATCATATGGCTGGCCAGCGGTTGAAGCCAAAGTTCGAAAAAAGAATGATGCGGGGTGGTATTCCTGCACTGAAATACTTGGGTTTCCAGGGGTGGAAACCAAAGGGGAATTTGTTGATATAGGACGGGGGGAACTTTATCTTTTACCAGGAGAAAGCTTTTTTGGTGATTATGATATTTCAGACGGCGATTACACATTTACTTCGCTGTCGTGGTCGGTATTTCTTATTGATGATCCTTATGCAGGAATTGAAATCCCTGTTGTGTTAATTAAAACAGATGAATAAGATGATAAAAAGAATTATAATAATATCAGTTGTTTTATTTGTTTCATTTTCATGCAAGAAAGAAGATCCCTTTGGTTATGAAATTGAATACCAGAACGGGTATCCTTCTGAATTTGCCGGTAACTGGAGAGCTGTTGATTTTCTTTTTACCAATATCGATATCGATAATGCTATAGCCCCCATTGATGGAAACGAGTATAATTTGGTTACGGCACTGGACCCGGCCGATAAAAACAAACTTATTATTGATAACATATATAATTCAAATTTAAGGGTACGGACGTTCCTTGATAAAGCTGAGGATGCGTTTTATATCAATAAAGGAAAGCAGTTGGAAAAAGTAAATAACCAGTTTGATATTAAAACAATTTCTATCCGGGGAGTATATTTGAATGAAGAGCAGAGCGGGGAATTATTATATTTTGTTACCGGACTGTATGACCAATATAATGATTTATTTGACACAATTGTGACTATTGCATTTAGGAAAATCGGTTTCGAGGATTTAGAAGAATATGAGTATGATTTTATTTTTGAAAATTCAAACGACTAAGAAATGAAGAAGAAATTAGTCATATATTTATTTCCCTTATTATCTCTTTTATGTATAATAACCTGGTTGTTTGCCATTGATCGGGTAAATGAAATTGAACCGGAATTTGGTGAAGACAAACCGGAAGGTTTTTCTGAATACAATCGACTTATTAAGGGGACCCCTGATGGTGTTTTGAATGAGTATGAATTAAATTATCAGTTAAAGGAGTTTAATAAAGCGATACGTAAAAGAAAAGGTTTTCAAAAAAGTGCGAAAGCTGATTTGGAATGGGTTGAAAGAGGCCCGGGAAACGTGAGTGGACGTACCAGGGCACTTATCGTTGATCCTGACGACCCAACACATCAAACATGGTTTGCAGGATCTGTAAGTGGTGGTATTTGGAAAACAACGGATGGAGGTAATACATGGGAAGAACTTACTGCTGATATCCCAATACTTTCAACTTCAACAATGGCAATGGCAGCCAGTAATACAAATGTGATTTATGCCGGAACAGGTGAAGGTTTTGGCGGGTATGGTATGGTTGTTGGAAACGGTATTTATAAATCAACGGCTAAAGGGGCTGCCGGGACTTGGGAAGCTATCCCTTCAACTCAGTTTAATAAAGATTTTGAATATGTAAACCGTGTTATTGTTGACTATAATAGCGAAGATACAGTATTAGCATGTACCAACACTGGTATTTTTAAATCAGTAGACGGTGGGGGTTCTTGGTATAAAGTTTACCAACTACCTGGAAGAAAGGTTCAGGATCTGGTTGCTGATCCGAATAATTTTAATATCATGTATGCTGGTGTTAACAGATGGGGGATTATTAAATCTATTGATAAGGGGGAAACCTGGTATGATGTTAATAATGGGATTGGTGAAGCCAAAAGGTTTGAACTTGCAGTTTCGCCTGTAAATCCGGAAAAGGTGTTTGCAAGTGTTGAGGGATACGGTGCCCAAACAATTGTTTATTATAGTTTTGACAAGGGTGAAACCTGGAGAAGGTTTCTTGAAAAGGATGGAAACTCATTCAACTGGCTTCGTTCGCAGGGTTGGTTTGATAATGTGGTTGCTTGTCATCCATTTGATGAAGACATCGTATATATTGCTGGTGTATATCTGGGTAAACTGGAAATGTCCCCGGTAACCGAGGAAAGCGAACCCCTTGTTTTGCGGGTAGATACATTCGGTATAGGTGATATGATTGATTTTATAAGCTTTGGAGGTCGGCATTTTAATGGTGCCATGGCATTAGGAAGCGATGAAGATGGAGAGGATATTGAAGAAGAAGATTGGCGATCTGTTGAAATCAGGATAGGAAGTGCATATTCGCAAAAGGCACACCGTTTTGTTGTACCGAAAGGTAGTGGTGCAGGGGTTCCTCCTGAGAAATATAATTATGCAGATTATGTTGATGTGCCCTTTGAAGTATGGGATACAGATAATAATCAGCAGTTAATGGTTTCTTTCAGAGATAATGAAAGAGATGGAGGGTTTAATCTCATTGAATATGATACCGATCTGCCATCGAAAGGCCGTGAATATTTGTTTGTACATGGCTTGCCTTATAACGCATCACAACCTGATGAAAACATAGCCCAGGAAGTTGGGTACACATATAAATTATTATACTTTTTTTGGCCAAGTATTTTACCTGACTCGGTATGGCTTCCTGATGAAATGGATGGAAGGGTGGTGGTTAAATATGGGCGGTATATTTTTCAAAAGGGTAGTGCCACAACATTGGCAGATGATAAAAAAAACAAAAACCTCCATGTTGATCATCATCAAATTGTTCCTGTGATAACTAATAATGCTGAAAAGAGGTTTACGTTATTAAATTCAAATGATGGCGGTTTGGGTATTTCTATAGATGAGGGCAATACCTGGAAACAAATAACAGATGGTTATAATACTACTCAGTTTTATGGAGTGGCGAAAAAGAAAGGGCACAATGAATATATAGGGGGTATGCAGGATAATGGCACCTGGCAATCTAAAAAAGGGGAAAAAGCAGTGAAAAACACCCAATATTTTGATAAGTTGGAAGGTGATGGGTTTGAGGTACTATGGCATCCTGATTTTCCACAAAGGATTATAGGTAGTACTTACAATAATTATTTTTCTGTTACCAATAATGGAGGGGAAGATTGGGAATATGCCTATGATGGAATCAATGGAGATGGTCCTTTTGTTTCAAGATTGTCAAATTCCGTTGAAAACCCGAATGTAATATTTGCTGTAGGGGGACGTGGTGTATATCGCCATTTTAATTTTGCATTGGGCAGGCAAGACTGGCAATTAATACCAGTTGGTGATATGTTTAGTGTTGAAAGATCTGCATTTACGCATGATGTGGAAGTTTCAATGGCAAACAAAAATATTGTTTGGGCAGGTACAGGAATGTACAAAAACCCTGATTTAAGAATTTATGTTTCACCAAACGGTGGGGACAGCTTCGAACCTACATCACTTTATAACGATACGAGAATTGGTTTTAGTACCTCTATTGAGTCGCATCCGGTTCTGGATTCATGTGCATTTGTGTTATTTTCTGTGAATGAGAAACCTAAAATTTTAAGGACTAATAACCTGGGTAAATCATGGAACGATATTTCTGGTTTTGGAGAAAATGATAGCAGTAGTAATGGTTTTCCTGATGTGGTTGTGTATTCGTTGTTAGTACATCCTTATGATACCAGTATTATATGGGCCGGAACCGAAATAGGTTTGTTTGAAACGGTTAATAGTGGGGGTGACTGGTATTATGCAGACAATGGGCTTCCTGCTGTTTCTATTTTTCAATTAAAAATAATGGATAACCAAATAATTGTCGGTACCCATGGCCGGGGTATTTGGAGCCTTGATCTGGCCACGGTGGGCGTAAAAGAGGTTGAAGGATCTGAATCTGATCCTGATATCAAAATATATCCCAATCCGGCAACAGATTTCGTTAACATAGAATTTTTGCAATCACCCGTTCAAAATTTTGATATTAAAATTATTGATGCAATGGGTAAAATAGTATATGGAGGAAAGATAAAAGATAAAACTTCCCAGGTAAACCTTGGATATCTGGCAAGTGGGAATTATTTTATAGTGGTTCAGAATGGTGAGAAGATTTATAGACGCCAATTTCTGAAAAAATAAAAATAATGATTTAATACCGTACTCTTCTATTCATACAGGTTTAGTGTGATATTGTTTCATATTCCTCTTTACTTATCCTTAAATGGTGCCGCCAATAAAAATATTTTTTTTACATTTGCACTTCTTTTAGAAATTTTTGGAAGGAATAGTTGATATGGATAAATATTACATTAATCATCTTAGAGAACTGGAAGCGGAATCTATTTATGTAATTCGTGAAGTAGCGGCGCAATTTGAAAGGCCTGCACTGTTGTTTTCCGGTGGTAAAGATTCAATTGTAATGTATCATTTGGCACGCAAAGCTTTCTGGCCTGCTAATGTGCCTTTTATTTGCTTGCACATTGATACAGGGC
>JBNLCS010000112.1:0-2285 GCA_050303935.1 Bacteroidales bacterium | reverse complement strand
CGTTTCACCAACATTTGCTTTTCCAGCGCATCTTTCCAAAATATATAACAAGATGTTTCTGAATTTATCTACCATTAAGCTGGGTACAGAAATCCTTTCTTCATTTTTCTCAGTCTTATTCTGCTTATTTAAATCAACATCATTTTTATTGAACTTAAAATCATCAGCAAGAATTTTATCAATAGAAACACCTACATTTAAGGATAAATTCATCAATTCTATAATTGAAATCTTACGATTACCGAGTTCAATCTGGGCCAAAGCAGATCTGGAAACTCCAATTAATGTAGCAAGATCTTCCTGTGAAAAACCTTTAGCCTTACGTATGGTTATTATTCTGTTTCCCAATTCTTTATTTGATAATTTGGTTTTCATGGTATAACTTTAAATTTATTCAAAAATACGAATTGTTATAAAATAAAACAATAAAATGTTTGATATTCAATCAAAATGAATTATCTATTGATTCAACCAATTGCTAAAGTAGTCCCGATATATAATGTCAGGGGCAAATAACCGCTCAGCTACCCTACATGCTTTGAAAAGTAACGTACTATTTTACCAGACAACCCCTTTTAAACTTTTAACGGTATCATGAGATTTTATAGTAACAATATATACCCCTTGAGGAAGAAACACGGCCAGTTCGTTTTCTAACGCTTGAATTGTTTTTACCTGTTTTCCTTCAATTGTACAAATGTTTACCATTGTATTTCCTGGTAATTGATGAATTGCCAACTCGTTAATGCCAGACTCAAGAAATGTATTATTGTTATGATTATGGTTTGCTTTTATTTCTATAATATCGGTTGTATTTATATTATCAATTGTATCGGCAACTTTAATCAGGTACCATTGCCTGTGATAATTTCCGGAAGTACCATAATCCCATAAACCTATTTTAGCTCCAGAACCCGTGCTTGCCCCTTCTACATCAACTGATTTTGATGTTTTTAATGAAGTAATCCTGATATATTCTTCTTCTTCAGTAACTACCGAAAACAATTGTCCATCTAATTCCGGAGCTCTTTTAGTCAGTTTCAGAAAATACGTCCCCATGTCAGTAATGAGTTTTTTATCCTTTTTGCATCTTATTGCATAATTATTACCATGTTGCTCAAATTCCCATTGCTGATATTCCGAACCTGCATTAGGGATATCCTGAATAATTGTACCGTCTGTTTTGGCCATCAATACATTATTGCTATTTCGGCTATAAATCATGTAAGTGGCATTTACCGGTGTTTCATAGTTATAAGCCAAAGGCTCAGGATCATTATTAAATTTTATATTGTCTAAAAGCAATTGCGTACTATAACGTTCAGAACCTAATGGTATTAACTTTATTTTATAAATCAATCCCCCAAGCATTTCTGATATATCAATTACATGATCCACCCACGTTTCGGGAGACATTTCGAGACTAATTGGCTCTTCATTATCATTGATCATCAATTTCATTTGTGTAGTGGTTGCAAATGTCATGAAATGCATGTATTGGGTATTTTCAGACAACTGTAAAGGTGTCTGGAAGCTGATCGTTA
The DNA here is from genome assembly GCA_050303935.1 of Bacteroidales bacterium. Lineage (GTDB taxonomy): Bacteria > Bacteroidota > Bacteroidia > Bacteroidales > JBNLCS01 > JBNLCS01. Next base: position 741 of record JBNLCS010000112.1, on the reverse strand, counting down.
ATGTATCTTCAGGGATTGTTTGATCAGCAACAGGCGGAACTCCCCAGTTCAAAACCTGTTCCGACCTATTGATAATTCTTTTATAATCATTAGAAATAATTTTAGGTTTATCTACCTGGTCACTTCGACCACTAAAAACATACTCAGGAGTACCCTCCAACGTTTCAAATCCATATTCTGGTGAAGTTTCTACCACTTTTCTTTCATTCGGATTATTGTTGATACAAATATTATCAACAACAAGTTCCTGGCCCTCATTTCCGTTAATCAATTTCAAATCAAAAATTGTGTCCCCGGCATTCAAGGTAATAACCTGATCCTTCCATACATTGGTTGCTCCCAATGTTATTTCATTGCCGGTGTTGGTGGAGGTGGTTACGCTTGTTGCATCACTAGAATATGTCATTATGTGCAAATACTTAGTTTCGTCAGATACTATAAGTGTATTTTCAAGCTGATAAACGAGCTCATCATTCATTAACAGGGCTTTCGTGCTGTTATTCAGTTGGTCGGTGGTCGTATTATTAATAACCGTTTTTTCTCCGGTTACAAAACCATCTGTTTTGTTGTTTTCAAAAGTAATGCCGTTTATGATTGCCAGGTCTTTATAATCGTCATACATAGCAGACACAATAAAGGTTGAGGCAGAATAAGCGGGTGCAGTATATGACAAACTTTTGCTGTTCACAGCAGGGCCGGATAGTTTTTTACAGTCTTCGGCGGGGCTGGTACGGTATAATT
>JBNLCS010000111.1:0-5912 GCA_050303935.1 Bacteroidales bacterium | reverse complement strand
AGTAATAAGTTACAAAAAATTTCCTAATTTCTGTGAATCTAATTTTATAAGTGATAATTGTCTATTATTTAGTGATCAGGGAAATTACAGACTTTTTTTAAATGTATCTAAAAAAGAAATTAACAATAAAGACGTAAATATTCTGATAATGAATAATTTAATAAATAACCTTTTAGAATTATTTTTAGAATTTGAGAATTGAGGAGATATTTTAGATGTTAAGCCGGTTCGTCCACCCAATCGCCATTTTCTTTAATCAGATCAACAAGTTTCTCAACGGCTTCTTCTGATGGGATTGCCCTTTTAACAATATTCATTCCTTTATAGAGTGTTATCTTTCCTTTTCCTGCCCCAACATAACCGTAATGGGCATCAGCCATTTCACCGGGACCATTTACAATGCAACCCATAACACCTATTTTCAATCCGGTTAAATGGGAAGTCCGGTCTTTTATTTTCGCTACGGTGTCCATTAAATCGAAAAATGTACGACCACATGAAGGACAAGATATATATTCTGTTTTCGTAATCCGGTCACCCGTAGACTGTAATAACTGAAAGGATGTCTGGATTATTCTTTTTTGTTCTAATTCAGTATTGCCCAACATTATACCGTCACCTAACCCATCAATAAATACACCTCCTAAATCGCAGGCTACTGCTGTTTGAAATTTTTCAGTATCTGAAGTGGAATATTGTAAATTAAAAACAACCGGATTTTTACAGTTGGCATTTATTAATCGTATAACAGCTGCCCTAAAATCCAAAGGTTTACTAACATTATCACTTTCCAGTAAAAAAACTATATTTGGGGCGTTCTTAATTTTTCTTATAACATGATCACTTATTTGCGAACATGTCATTTTAAGAAATGCTAATTCCCTGTTCTCAACAAATTCATCAAGTTCATTCAAACCAATACATGGAAAAATATTTTTATGGTTTTTAATGTCCTTAAATTTGTCGTAATCAACAATTACCTTCATAGGTATCAACAGGTTCTCCGGTAGGTTTCTCCCACAATACAAAAAATCAGGTGAAAGTTCAGCTTTTTTCCAAATACCATTTGCACCCGTTATTCCAATTTTTTTAAAACTATCCAATGTAATTTTATCTTCATTGCTTAAATTAGCAATAACCACAGGTACATGACCATTTCCAATAATATCGATAGCTGTAGTTTCCCTTTTGTGATACCTGTAAGGATTTACCGGATTATATTTAACATCCTCTATACACTTATGCCCTGCATACAAATTAAAATGATCAAGTATCATTTTAGCAACCGGGATTTCAACCTCAGGATCTTCGGTAAGCGAGACCCTTATAGTATCACCTATCCCGTCTGCCAGTAAACTACCAATACCTACAGCAGATTTTATCCGGCCATCTTCCCCATCACCTGCCTCGGTAACGCCCAGATGAATAGGATAAAACATTCCCTCATCTTTCATTTTCTTTACGATCAAGCGGGTGGCATAAACCATAATACGGGTATTGCTGGCTTTCATTGATATTACAATGTCATGATAGTTTTGCTCCTTACATATCCTGAGAAATTCCATGGCAGATTCGGCCATTCCTTCAGGGGTGTCGCCAAATTTACCCATGATACGGTCTGATAAAGAACCATGATTGGTCCCTATCCGCATGGCTGCATTATTCTTCTTACAGGTTTCAATGAGTGGAACAAATCTCTTTCTAATCCTTTCTATCTCAGCATTGTAATCCTCGTCAGACAGTTCCTCGGGTTTTAGTCTTTTTTTGTCAGTATAATTTCCGGGATTTATCCTAACCTTTTCAACAATATTTGCAGCAATTTCAGCAGCATTAGGACTGAAATGGATATCAGCAATTAAAGGGACCGTATAGCCCTTTTCACGAAGTTTATCTTTTATAAGCTGTAAGTTCTCTGCTTCCTTTTCTCCCGGGGCTGTTATTCGAATATATTCTGCACCTGCCTCAACACACTTTATGGTTTGCAATACGCTACCATCAATATCATTCGTGTCAGTGTTCAACATGGTTTGAACCCTAACCGGGTTTTCTGCCCCCAATGCCAGGTTGCCTATTTTTACTTCCCTGCTCCTTCTTCTTTTATACCTAACCAACGAATCAACGTATGACATTTTTTAACCTCATCATTTAATTGACCACTCATAACCATCTTTGGTATCTTTTATTTCTACCCCCAAATCAGTTAACTGACTTCTGATTTTATCAGCTGTTTCAAAGTCTTTTTTCTTCTTTGCTTCTATCCTATTGTCCAGCAACATATTAATCAAAAATTTCAGCAATGTATGCTGGTTACTGCTTTTTTCTTCAGATACCAATCCAAGTATATCAACAACCAATATGTTATACAGTTCAATAAGTTTTTGCTTATCCTGGCAGGTAATTTGTTCAGTACCTGCTTTTACTGAATTTATAAACCTAATGCCATCAAATAAATAGGCAATCATTATGGGTGTGTTCAGGTCATCATTTAATGCACTAAAGATTTTTTGTTTAAACTGGTCTACATCAAAAGTGGTTTTTTGAGATGTTTTGATTTCCTGCAAAGTCGATATACCATTAAACAATCTTTCCAAGCCTTTTTCAGAAGCTTTTAATGCTTCATTTGAAAAATCAAGTGTGCTCCGGTAATGTGCTTGTAGCAAGAAAAACCTAATCGTCATTGATGAATAGGCTTGTTCTAGTTTTTCATGATCACCGGAAAATAATTGTTTCAGGGTTATGAAATTATTTAACGATTTTGCCATTTTTTGCCCGTTGATGGTAATCATGTTATTGTGCATCCAATACTTTACATGTTCGTTTCCAAGGGCAGCCACACTTTGCGCAATTTCACACTCATGATGTGGAAACATAAGGTCCATACCCCCACCATGAATATCAAATGTTTCACCCAGGTATTTCGTTCCCATAGCTGAACACTCAAGGTGCCAACCGGGAAAACCATTGCTCCATTCAGAGGGCCATTGCATAATATGTTCGGGAGAAGCCTTCTTCCAAAGTGCAAAATCCAACGGGTTTTTCTTTTCAACCTGTCCTTCCAACTCCCTGGTATTTGCCAATAAATCTTCTATCTTACGTCCGGATAATTTTCCGTAATTGTATTTTTCTGCATATTTTTCTATATCAAAATACACTGAACCTTTTATTTCATAAGCAAAACCATTCTCAAGTATTTTTTTTATCATTACCTGCTGCTCAATAATATGTCCCGAAGCCTGGGGTTCAATGCTTGGGGGTAACATATTTAATTGCCTGAAGACATCACTAAATGTATTTTTATATTTTTGAACAACCTCCATGGGTTCAAGCTCTTCAAGCTTCGCCCGTTTGCTTATTTTGTCCTCTCCTGTTTCATCTGCTTCATTTTCAAGGTGCCCCACATCGGTAATATTCCTAACATATCTTACTTTATAACCCAGATATAACAAATACCGGTACAACACATCAAAAGTAATACCCATTCGTACATGACCAAGGTGTGGTTCGCCATAAACTGTAGGGCCACAAACATATAAACCTACAAAAGGAGGTTTCATGGGCTTAAATATTTCTTTTTTTCTTGTAAGCGTATTGTAAATTTCCAGTTTATCAGGCATCTTATTCAAATTTGGTACAAAAATAGAAATACTTTTTATTAACCTGTTAATAATCAAATTTTATTAAACCTGATAATTTTAGTTTATTTAACCCATATTGTAAAAACATGGCAGGATCAAAAAAAACAAAAAAGAAAAAAGAGAAAAAAAAGTCAGGTAAGATAAACAAGCATGCGCTTGCCCAGAATATTATTTCTATTTTTCAAAATAACCCTTCAAAAAGCTTCAACTACAAACAACTTGCTGCACAACTTATGCTTCCTAACAAGCAAGACCGACAACTGGTTATTGAAATCCTGGATGAACTTGTATTTTCTGACAGGGCTGAGGAAATTCAACCAGGCAAATACAGGTTGGTATCCAAGGCTGGTATCATAACCGGTGTAGTAGACCTCACCCAAGCAGGCTATGGGTTTATTATTTCTGAAGATATTGAAGAAGATGTTTTTGTTTCGCAACGTAACCTTAACCACGCCTTGCATGGTGATAGGGTACGTGTAAACTTATTTGCTAAACGAAAAGGGAAAAGCATTGAGGGGGAAGTTATTGAAATTATTGAAAGAAGAAAAGAAACATTTGTAGGTGTTATAGAGATAACCCCAAAATATGCGTTTTTAATAACCGATTCAAGGGAAATGCCATATGATTTGTTCATTCCCCTGGAAAAACTCAACGGTGCTAAAAACGGACAAAAGATAGTGGCCAGGATAACTGATTGGCCACAAAATGCAAAAAACCCTTTTGGAGAGGTTGTAGAAATCTTAGGTATGCCCGGAGAGCATGAAACAGAAATGCACGCCATTCTTGCCCAGTATGAATTGCCATTAGGGTTCCCCGATGATGTTGAAGCAGAAGCCCAACAAATTGATGAAAAAATTTCAAAACAAGAAATAGCCAATAGAAAAGACTACAGGGAAATTACAACATTTACAATTGATCCGCATGATGCCAAAGATTTTGATGATGCCCTTTCAATACGAAAACTTGAAAATGGAAACTTTGAGGTAGGTGTACACATAGCCGATGTCACTCATTATGTTAAAACAAAATCTCTTTTAGAAGCTGAAGCTTTTAACCGGGGCACGTCTGTTTACTTGGTTGACAGGGTTGTGCCAATGTTGCCTGAAAAGTTATCAAATATGGTTTGTTCATTGCGCCCACACGAAGATAAATTGTGTTACAGTGCTGTTTTTGAACTTGACCCTGAAGCCGAAATTTATGATGAATGGTTTGGCCGGACTATTATTAACTCAAATCACCGGTTTACCTATGAAGAAGCGCAGGAGGTAATTGATAAAGAACAAGGAACACTATCTGAAGAAATTATTACGTTAAATAATCTCGCTCAACAACTCAGAAAAAAACGTTTTGAAAACGGGGCCATAGCTTTTGATAAGGTAGAAATAAAATTTGAAATTGATGATACTGGTAAACCACTTGGCGTTTTTTTTAAAGAGCATAAAGAATCGAACCAGCTTATTGAAGAATTTATGTTGCTGGCCAATAAACGTGTAGCAGAATTTATTGGAAAGAAAAAAGGAAAAGAAAAGCCGAAAACATTTGTTTACAGGATACACGATAAACCAAACAGTGACAAACTCGCATCATTTTCTAATTTCATAACTAAGTTTGGATACGGTATAAAAACGAATTCAGCCAAGAACATTTCAAATTCAATTAACAATTTGCTTCAACAAGTAAAAGGAAGTAAAGAACAAAATATAATTGAAACACTTGCCGTACGTGCCATGGCCAAAGCGGTATATTCAACAACTAACATTGGGCATTACGGTTTAAACTTTGAGCATTATACACATTTCACGTCACCAATAAGAAGATATCCCGATATGATGGTCCATCGTTTACTAACAATATATTTGGATAATGGCGGCTCACAAAACAAAAAAGAATTCGAAAAAAGATGTGAACACGCTAGTGATATGGAAAAAAAGGCCACCGAAGCCGAACGAGACTCTATCAAATATAAACAAGTGGAATTTATGTCGGATAAAATTGGCAAAACCTATGATGGTATAATCTCAGGTGTTACCGAATGGGGTTTATTTGTTGAACTGGAAGAAAACAAATGTGAGGGTTTATTGCCAATGAGTGAATTAAAAGATGATTTTTATATTCTTGATGAAGATAATTACTGTTTGATAGGTAAAACTTTTAAGAAAAAATATCAGCTTGGAGATGATATAAATGTTATTATATGGCGAACCAATCTAATAAAAAAACAGTTAGACTTTAAACTGGCAGTAATAAATGAAGAAAACGTTTAAATAAAATTATATA
>JBNLCS010000110.1:0-2684 GCA_050303935.1 Bacteroidales bacterium | reverse complement strand
TAGCCCTTTTTATCTTCTTTTTTATACTTTCAGGGGGATTTTGGTTCATTTTGCAAATACTAAATGGTAATTGGTCGGTAATACAGGATTTTATTGAATACCAGGTACGTTTGTTCAGGACCCAGGATGCCGGACATGGAGGTTTTTTCTTATACCATTTCGTAGTATTGCTTATCGGTGTATTTCCGGCTTCTGTCTTTGCTTTGCCCATGTTGGCCAAAAGAAATTATTTCAAAGAAAATATTATTGATTACTCGTTGTGGATGAAAATATTATTTTGGGTCGTGCTTATACTTTTTACCATCGTACGTACCAAAATCGTTCATTATTCTTCTATGTGCTATTTCCCGTTAACCTTTTTGGCTGCAATGTTCATGGAAAGTTGGAACCTGAAAAAAATCAAAAGAAACGTGGCTTTTAAAATTGTTTTTATGCTGGTAGCATTTGTCCACCTTGTTATTGCCATATCCATTCCTTTAATTGGTCTGTATAAAGATAAAATACTTGCCATGGATTTAATAAAAGATAAATTTGTGACAGGTAATTTACAGGCTTCTGTCAACTGGACGGGATATGAACTTTTAGTTACCATCCCCTTTATTTTGAGTATTTTACTATTCTTTATTTATAAAAAACATAAAAAAGATATTGCACTTTATACTTTATTTTCAAGCGTTGCATTGTACACGCTTATTTTTCTGTTAGTATATGTAAAAAAAATTGAAGGGTATTCTCAACGCGCTGTAATAGATTTCTATAAAAGTAAAGAAAATGAAGATTGTTATATAAAAACAATACGGTACAAAAGTTATGCGCATTATTTTTACAAAAAACAACAACCTCCTGAAAACAGAAAAACATATTACAACAACAACTGGATGCTTACAGGGGATATTGACAAAACCGTTTACTTTGTGGTGCGTAACAGAAATGCATCATCCGTAGAATCCAGGGCTGCAGATGATTTAATATTTATTGAAGAAAAAAACGGATACTTATTTTATAAAAGAGAACCAGAACAGAATGATTAAAGATAAAACAGTAACCATAGTATTACCGGCATATAACGCAGAAAAAACATTAGAAAAAACATTTCGCGAGATACCTTTTGATATTGTAGACCATGTAATCCTGGTAGATGACAAGAGTAATGATGAAACTGTAAAAGTTGGTGAAAGCCTGGGGATCAAACATATTGTTCAACACACGGTTAACCGTGGTTACGGGGGAAACCAGAAGTCGTGTTACAACAAGGCCCTTGAACTGAATTCTGATATTGTTGTAATGTTGCACCCCGACTACCAGTACACACCGAAGCTAATACACTCCATGTGTTTTTTAATAGCGAATGATGTATACCAGGTAGTTTTTGGTTCACGCATTTTAGGAAAAGGTGCACTTAAGGGAGGCATGCCGATTTATAAATACATAGCCAACCGTTTTTTAACCCTGTTTCAAAATATTCTTATGAAACAAAAATTATCGGAATATCATACGGGATACAGGGCTTTTAGTAAAGAAGTACTACAAAAAATTCCATACAACCGGAATTCTGACGATTTTATTTTTGACAACCAAATGGTTGCCCAGATATTTAATGCCGGGTATGAAATTGCCGAAATTACCTGTCCAACTAAATATTTTGACGAAGCATCATCCATTAACATACGAAGAAGTGCAAAATACGGGCTTGGGGTAATGTTGGTTTCAGTGCAATATTTTTTACAGAAGTTACATCTATGCAAATTCAAAATATTTAAGGAGAACATATAGAAACCATTCCATAAGCGTTAGAAACCTATTCATAGGACTTAGAAGCTTATTCACAGTACTTAGAAATGAATTCATAGGACTTAGAAATGAATTCATAGGACTTGGAAGCTTCTTCAAAGAACATAGAAACTTATTCATAGAAGTTAGAAACCTTTTTATAACACTTTGAAATGAATTCATAACACTTAGAAGCTTGTTCACAACACTTAGAAATGAATTCAGAAGTGTTTGAAGCTTCCCCATAGTACATGTAAATATTTTTATGCAAACTGCTTCTGAAATTGTTCAAGCAATGTCCCGGCCTCTTCAAGTTTTGAGATATTCATAAGCTCGTTTCTCAAAGCACCAGCCCCGGCAAAACTGTTCACATATATTTTAAAGAAACGTTTCATGATAAATTCATTCTTTTTACCTTTCCAATTCATGTTGAACAGCTTTATATGCAATCTCATAAGGTCAAGTTTTTCTTCAACTCCCGGATATATATCTTTGCTATTAAAAATCCACGGATTTGAAAAAATACCGCGGCCTACCATAATACCATCAACCTTTGTGTTATTACATTTAGAAACACCATCATCAAACGATGAAACATCTCCATTACCTATCATTATAACATCCCGGTTTATCTCATCACGCAGTTTCACAGCTTTGGCTATTTCATCCCAATTAGCCTCTCCATCAGATTGTTGTTTTTGTATTCGCCCATGAATAGTAAGCGCTGCCGGGCTTTCAAATAATAACTGTTCTATCCATGGTAATGTAACTATGGTATTAAAACCAATCCTGGTTTTTACCGAAACCGGTAAATACGTGCCTTCTTTTGTGGCCTTTATAATTTCCCTGGCCAGTGGTGGGTTTTTTATCAAAGCGGAACAGGTATCTTTTTTCACCACTTTTTTCACCGGGCA
>JBNLCS010000109.1:0-7092 GCA_050303935.1 Bacteroidales bacterium | reverse complement strand
TTAAAGATAATGGCAAAGGTTTAACGCTTGAAGAACAGAAGAACCTATTTAGCGAGTTTACACAGTTGGAAAATAAAAAATCAACCGAAGGCTACGGATTGGGTTTATCTATCGTGAAAAGAATAGTTACCAAGCTCAATGGGACTGTTGGTATAGATAGTACAGTTGGTGAAGGAAGCACATTTTATTTTACATTACCCAACGCTGATCATTCAATATAGTCAGGCTTATCGATTAAGGCAACATAATCATTTTCTATTGGAATATAGCCTTTATCATACACGTAATAATAAGTTACCCCGTTTTTTGTAGTGTAAATATTGGTATGGAAACTAAAATTAAACCCCATTTCAATCATTTTACTACGTTTGGCTTTTGATTTGCCTTTTGGGTTTAGTTCATACAATATTTGTAAATTTTTTCTTAAAATTCGGTTTACCCGCTTAACGTATTTGTAATTTTCCGATTTTGAAGTATAGTTATATGCACTTCTACAATAATCTGAACAAAATTTTTTATCACGGCGGCCACTAAATGTCTCGCCACAGTTTAAACAAGCTCGCTCCATAATTGGTTTCTGGTTAGGCCCCCAATATAGTAAAATTTCATGAAAATATTATTCCTACTGTTTTTTATGATAATTTCACTTGACTCGGAAAACATTTTTATATAATTTGCCTTAATGATTAAATTTCTCAATATGAAGCCCCTTTCCATTAAATTTTTAATCGGCACATTGATAGAAATTCTTATGTTTTTTTTGATTGGTATTGTCACTATTAAGTTATATAGTTACCCGTTAAAACTAAACAGGCTTATTATTTTCATAGGTTCCATGGGATTTTTTGCGATTCTATTATATAATATTTCCCTTATTTTCAATAATAAAGTCTTTATAGTTGCTGCCGCTATATTAACAATAGTGTTTACACCGTTACTATTTAAAAATCCTACTTTTTTAAGTTTTATCCATCATATTTCAAGGTTTGCGCTATTAAGTATTATGATATATATTGCCAAAAATCATATACGTTCAACAACCAGCTTCAGTAACGTACTCAACGTTTTAATTATCTGGATATTGGTGTTCACTTTATTTTACATAATTGTATTTACAGTCAACGGGATTATTATAAAATACCGCCACAATATGGAAATGATAAACCTAGAAAAAGTAATTGTAAGGTCATTGAAATTCGGCCCTTTCAGTGGTTTAGGTATTGGTTTAGGTAATCTGGTTGTGCTATTTGTTTTTAAAGAAAAACCTTAACCTATTTGTTCATAAGTCTAAAAGCGTTATCTTTGCGTATCTTAATTGTTTATGCAGAAAATCCTTGAAAAAGTCAATTTTAGTTTTAGTTCTAGCATTATATGGTTATGTTGATGGGGTTAGTCAACTAAATGTTTCTCATATATTGGACACAAATTTAATAGAACAATCCCCTTCCGGTAATTGGAAAATGTACATAAATCCTGATAATGAGATAGTATTAAAACATACATTTGACAATCAACAAAATGGGGATGCTTTTTTTTCTTTTCCGGTTAAAATAAATATGACCAAGGATGCAAGTTGGCAATTTCAAATAAAACATGCATATAATCCATCTTCTTCTAACAAATGGATTGTATGTTTTGCCGGAAATGAACCTGCATCGTTTATTTATAACAAAGGTGTAACAAATGGATATGCAATTGGTATCAATGTAAAAGATAATGATGATTATCTGAAATTTTATAAAATAAATAATGGAATAATTGAACAAATCCATAATACCGGCATAAATTGGCAGGAGAAGGTTGGGACAGAAGACTATGCAGATATTAAAATTGAAAAGTCAACGGAAGGTAAATGGCAAATATTTTTTGCGGGACCAAGAGATACTAAGAACCTGATGAAAACAGTCGAGTTCTTTGACAATTCATTTTCAATTTCACAATTTTTTTCATTGGGCTATCATTATACCTCATCGCAAGATCAAAAACTATGGATTAAAAACATAACGATTAAGGGGGATATTCTAACAGATAGCGATGCTCCAACCTTTGCCAACCAAACTGTTTTAAATTCCAATACTATCAACATAAACTTTAACGAAGCTATTTATTTCAATTACCAGAAGATAAAAGGAAGCATCCTTTTAAATAATTCCATTGTTCCTGATACAATTATACAAGTATCTCCTTATCAGCTTTCTCTCGTTTTCAATCATCCATTTGATTTAACAAATCAATTAAAAATATCAGGAATATGTGACTACTATGAAAATATTGCCCAACAAATCATGGTTGATTTTCAGTATTTCACCCCTGGTTTACATGATGTTATTATTAGTGAAATAATGGCTTCACCTGACCCTTCTTCTCAATTACCCGTAGAATATATAGAAATATATAATACAACCCGATATCCTATATATGCAAAAGATTGGAAAATCTGTATTGCAGAAAAATGTAAAACTTTTAATACACGTCTTGATCCAAACACTTTTTACATTCTTGCTGAAACAGAAGACACTGTTTATTTTGAAAATCCCATTGGTGTTGAGAAAATGAATACACTACCAAACAATGAAGGTATCGTATGTTTAAAAAACGATTTAAATCAAATAATTCACTACGTATTTTATAAAGAAGAATGGTACAAGAATGCCTATAAAGAAGGAGGGGGATGGTCGCTTGAGATGATTGACACCCTGTACCCATGCATACAGGATGGAAACTGGACATCCTCACAAGGTAAGAATGGAGGTACGCCCGGATATTTTGCGAATAATGGATTATCTGTAACATTTCCTTACGAAACATCTTTGATCAGGGCTTCGATTCTTGATGCTAAATCAATACGGTTATACTTTTCGGTGGATATTGACAAAGATCAGCTAGTAAACCGCCTTAATTACAAACTAAATGGTACTGTTAACCCAGAGATGGTTTACTGTGACCAGGTAGGATTTTCAACAATATGTTTAAATTTTAGGGAAAGTTTTGCAAAAAATACTATTTATACTATTGAGGTTGCAAATGACTTGACCGACTGCACAGGGAGTAATTTATATCAAAATAGTGCAAAGTTCTCAATGCCCCAATCTATTGATAGCAATGACATTGTAATAAATGAAGTTCTTTTCTCAGCAGGAAATACAGGTGTAAAATTCATTGAATTGTATAACCGGTCAAATAAAACGATAAATCTTGATGATGTTCTTTTAGCAAACCGTGAAAACTATAGTGGCGAAATTACCAACATTTCACAATCAGGAAATGAAGGTTTTTTATTATTACCGAAAAATTATGTGGTTATTACTAATAGCAAAGATCATTTATTGTCAGAATACACTATTAAAGACCGGAATATAATCGTTAATGGAAAACTACCTTCCATGCCTGGTAACGAAGCAACACTTGTAATATGTGATAAACATTTAAATATAATTGATATTGTTTATTATACTGCTGAGATGCACCACTCTTTTCTAACATCTTCAAACGGTGTATCGCTTGAAAGGATAAACCCGGATAATAATTCGCTATCTGCTCAAAATTGGCATTCGGCATCCTCTTGCTCAGGATATGCAACCCCAGGGTACGCAAATAGTCAATACCAACATGATTTAAGGGTAAGTAACAAACTCATATTTGTAGAACCTGAAGTGTTTTCACCGGATAATGATGGTTATCAAGATTTGTTAAGTATTAAAATTGAACCACCTGGTGACGGATATATTTGTAAACTACAAATTTTTAATGGAAAAGGCAGATTGGTCAAAACAATATGTGATAATTTTCTACTGGGCAGTCAAAATTTTTTTTATTGGGACGGGACAGACCAAGTAAAGCGCCTGCTAAATACTGGTATGTATATTATATTGTGTCATTTGACACATCCAGATGGCAACGTGTATCGCTTAAAAGAAATATGTGTACTTGGATATAAAATGAATTAAAACTACTTGATAAGAGTTGTAGTTTTATTAAAAATTTTTTTTATATTTGAAAGCGAAAAAGATTATTTCTTTTAACAAATTTAAAGAAAAGTATAAATCACGTACCTTACCGATCCTGTAATCAGATCTTTTATTTAACTACCATCTAACTATCTAAATTAAGTAAAAAGTCACCATTTTCAGGTGGCTTTTTAATTTGCTTAATGTGTATTTTGCTTTTACTTTTGCACCCTGAAATTAATTAAACAAAAACGGCATGGATTATAATTTTAACCAGATTGAAAAAAAATGGCAGCAAATCTGGAAAGATGAGAAAAAATATAGAGTAGAAATCGACCATAACAAACCTAAATTCTACGTCCTTGACATGTTTCCATATCCTTCAGGGGCAGGCTTACACGTTGGGCACCCGCTTGGTTACATTGCATCTGATATATATTCAAGATTTAAAAGAATACAGGGATTTAATGTATTGCACCCCATGGGGTTCGATGCGTTTGGTTTGCCTGCTGAACAATATGCCATACAAACAGGACAGCACCCGGCAATTACAACTGACAAAAACCTGGAAAGGTATGTCAACCAGCTTTCGATCATGGGTTTCTCTTACGATTGGGAACGCGAGGTACGTACGTGTGACCCTTCCTATTATAAATGGACCCAATGGATATTCCTTCAACTCTTCAATAGTTGGTATAATAATAAAGCAAATAAAGCAGAACCTATTGAAACATTAGTTTCTATTTTTAAAAAGGAAGGAAACGTAAATGTTGATGGAGCCTGTGATGATAATTGCCCCATTTTTTCTGCATCAGATTGGAATAATTTGAATGAAGAAGAACAACAAAAAATACTATTAAATTACAGGTTAACCTATCCGGCTGAGACTTATGTAAACTGGTGCCCTGAATTGGGTACAGTATTGGCAAACGATGAAGTAAAAGACGGGTATTCAGAGCGAGGCGGACACCCGGTGGAAAGAAGAAAAATGAAACAGTGGATGATGCGTATTACAGCTTATGCCGACCGCCTGCTTGCCAACCTTGAAAAACTTCAGTGGTCTGATGCCCTTAAAGAGATGCAACGAAACTGGATTGGAAAATCATATGGTTGTGAGCTGGATTTTAAAGTGGACGGAAAAGACATTACCCTTACTGTTTTTACCACCCGCCCTGATACTACGTTTGGTGTAACATATGTTGTTATGGCCCCGGAACATGAGTTGGTTGAAAACCTGACCACGACAGAACAGAGAGAAGAAGTGGAAAAGTATGTAACATGGGCAAAAAACCGGTCGGAAAGGGAACGAATGACTGAAGTTAAAACTGTTTCAGGCGTTTTCACAGGATCATACGTAACAAATCCCTTCACTGGCAATAAAGTGCCTTTATGGATTTCCGACTATGTATTGGCCGGTTATGGCACGGGGGTAGTTATGGCCGTACCATCAAGTGACGACCGTGATTATCGTTTTGCCACCCATTTTAAATTGCCAATAATTTGTGTAATTGAAGGGACAGAGGAAATGGAAAACCCAACCGATAAAAAAAATGGGAAGATGATCAATTCCGGCTTTATTAATGGAATGGAATCGAAAGACGCTATCAAAGCAACTATTCAGAAAGCAGAAGAGAAAGGATTTGGCAAAGCAACTGTTAACTTTAAAATGCGTGATGCCGTATTCAGCCGTCAACGTTATTGGGGAGAGCCTGTACCGGTGTATTTCAAAAATGAAATTCCTTATCCAATTGAAGAAAATGAACTGCCCCTTGAACTACCAAATGTAGATGAATACAAACCTACAGAAACAGGAGAGCCTCCATTGGGAAGGGCAAAAGACTGGAAATACAAAGGCACATACGAATACGAGTTGACAACTATGCCCGGATGGGCTGGTTCTAGCTGGTATTTCCTGAGGTATATGGATGCCGGAAATAAAAATGAATTTGTTAGTCCCGAAGCCGTAAAATACTGGAATGAAGTTGACTTGTACATTGGGGGCACAGAGCATGCTACCGGTCACTTGCTATATTCACGCTTTTGGAATATGTTTTTATTCGACCGCGGATTTATTTTCCATGAAGAGCCATTTAAAAAGCTGGTAAACCAAGGGATGATCCAGGGAAGGTCAAATATCATGTATAAAATGACCAGCGAAAACAAATTTGTTTCATTCGGGCTAAAAGATAAATACGAAGTTATAGAAATCCACGTGGATGTGAACATAGTCGAAAATGACATACTTGATATCGAGGCTTTTAGAAAATGGATGCCAGAATATAAAGATTCGGATTTTGAACTCGAAGATGGCAAATACATTTGTGGCCATGCTGTGGAAAAAATGTCTAAACGCTGGTATAATGTTGTAAACCCGGATGATGTAATTGACCGGTATGGTGCAGATACTTTCAGGATGTACGAAATGTTCCTGGGGCCTATTGAAATTTCCAAACCCTGGAACACAAATGGTATTGACGGTGTATCAAAATTCCTAAAACGGTTTTGGTATTTGTTTTTCGATAAAAACGGTGCACTAAATGTCTCTGATGACAAACCTACCCCGGAGGAGCTAAAAATACTGCATAAAACCATACATAAGGTTGAAAATGATATTGAGAACTTATCATTTAATACTTCAGTAAGCCAGTTTATGATTTGTGTAAATGAGCTAAATCAACTGAAATGTAATAAGCGGACAATATTGCAGGATTTATTAATCATTCTTTCCCCGTTTGCACCTCATATCACAGAAGAATTATATCATTTGCTTGGCAACAAAGGAAGTATTTTGAATGCTTCTTACCCTGAATTCAACCAGGAATATGTGAAAGAATCCAACTTTGAATACCCAATCATGATCAATGGTAAACTAAGAACAAAAATTGAATTCCCATTGGATTTGAACCAGCAGGAAATGCAAGCCGGGGTCCTTGAAAATGATGTAGTAAAAAAATGGGTTGACGGTAAAACACCGAAAAAAATTATTATTGTTCCGAAAAAAATTGTGAATATTGTTGTTTAAAAGTTTTGTATGCTCAAAATATATCATAACCCAAAATGCAGAAAAAGCCGGGAAGGCTTAAATTATTTACGTGAAAAAGGCTGTGAATTTGAAATAAAAGACTATTTAAAAGAAGGTTTAACG
>JBNLCS010000108.1:0-2377 GCA_050303935.1 Bacteroidales bacterium | reverse complement strand
GGGATATAGCCGGTCTTGCAGTATTTCAGGACCCATACGCATATATAGCTGTAAAACAAGAAGGTGTAGCTAAAAAAATAATTATGGTCAACAATGGTGAATTAATTGATTCTGCTGCAATGAAAAAAAATACAGTGTATTTTCGTTCAAAAGCGTCCAATAGTTCGAAAATTGCAAGTTTTGAATATAGTTTTGACAATAAAGAATTTTATCAGCTTGGTAATGAACTAAAAATGCAATTCAGACTAACAGTGTTTACAGGAAATAAATTTTGCCTTTTTAATTTCCCAACAAAAGAAACTGGCGGTTTTGTTGATTTTGACTGGTTCAGGATGAATTAGTGTAAGTCCTATTCTTAATGTTTCGTTAAAACCACATTTAAAATATAGGATTTTAAATTTTTTGTTTATTTTGAAAGCATCATAAAAATCTAAAGAATATTAAAAAATGTGTAAAATAAATAGGCTCAGGAATATTTTTTTTTACAATTGTTTTCTTTTTATGAGATTCCGCAACCTAAAAAACAACCTTCTTAAGAAAATAACAATCCTTATTTTACTTATGACTGGTTTTACATGTATTTCCATAGGTCAAAAACTTCAAATTAATGAATTGGAATATTTTGAAAAACAGGGTGTTAATGTATTTGTTTTCAGTAATGAATATAATGGAATGTTCTTTGATGAGAAAACTGCCGGAATTGAAATAATACATCACGGTGTAAGAACTGCCACAGGAGGAGCGGTAAGATTGCAAAACACACCTGAACAGTGGGACCTTGTTCCAAAAGTAGTAGAACGTAAAGTTGATAAAGCAAATAATAGCATTGAAGTTGTATTGCGATATGAAGAATTTGATTTTAATACCACTGTTTTGGTTACAACTGAAGATAATGGTTTAAGCATACGTGTAAACCTTGAAAAACCTCTTCCTAAAAAACTTGAAGGTAGCGCTGGGTTTAATCTGGAATTTTTACCTGCTACTTATTTTGAAACAACATTTCTGGCAGATGGGAAACCAGGCGAATTTCCGCTATACCCATATAGTAATACATTTACAGTACCAGCATCACAAAAAATAAAGCAATTTGAAGGGCACAACACATTTGATGAAAGGGGAAAAAGTGAATTCATTGCTCCAAAGCCAATTGCTACAGGTAAAAAAATAATTCTTTCCCCGGAAGATCCTGAAAGGAGAATAAAGATTCAATCTGAAAATGAAATATTACTTTTCGATGGTCGTAACCTGGCACAAAACGGATGGTTTATTGTAAGAAGTTTATTGCCTGCGAATAAAACTGGTAATGTATTGGAATGGTACCTGGAACCAAACGCCATACCCAATTGGGTACGTAAACCGGTAATTGGTTTTTCACAAGTTGGGTATCTGCCCAATCAGAAAAAAATTGCGGTGATTGAACTGGATAAAAATGACACACCATTGAAATCTGCTACCTTATATAAAGTGAATGAAGATGGGGAATATATTGAAACACTGACTAAAGATGCATCCGTCTGGGGAAATTATATGCGTTATATCTATCTTAAATTTAATTTTTCTTCAGTAACAGAACCTAGTTTATATTTTATTCAATATGGTGACCAAAAAACAAATACTTTCTCTATAGATAAAGATGTATACAGTGATATATGGTACCCGACACTCGATATATGGTTTCCTGTGCAAATGGACCACATGATGGTTAACGAAGCATATAAGACCTGGCATGGTGTACCATACAAGGACGATGCATTACAAGCGCCTTTGAACCACGAACATTTTGATGGTTATCGTATGGGCGATACCACAGATACCAAGTACAAGCCTTTTGAACGAATTCCCGGATTGGCTGTTGGTGGTTGGTTTGATGCAGGTGACTTTGATATTCAAACAGGATCTCATTGTCATACATTATTAAGTTTTGTTAATACTTGGGAAATGTTCGGTACCAACCGCGACCAAACATATATTGACCAAAAAACCCAATATGTTGATATTCACCGCCCTGATGGCAAACCTGATATTTTGCAACAAATTGAACACGGTGCTTTAAATGTTGTTGCCCAAGTGAAAAATATTGGCCACCCGGTAAGAGGGATTATTGTACCTAACCTCCATCAATATCATCATCTCGGTGATGCATCAACAGAAACAGATAACCTGCCATACAATCCGAATTTGAAACCTTACGAAACAGATGGAAAATCAAGTGGCACAATGGACGATAGATGGGCATTTACGAATAGGATCCCTTCACTTGATTACCTTACTATCGGAGCTCTGGCCGCATCGCATCGGGCTTTGAAGAATTATAATAACGAACTATCTAAAGATTGCCTGGTCCAGGCAAAAAAATTATGGTATGACCAGGAAGCTA
>JBNLCS010000107.1:0-5715 GCA_050303935.1 Bacteroidales bacterium | reverse complement strand
AAGCCCCCCCCAAAACATTTTTCCATTTCTGGACATAAAAGATGAACGTGAAATAAATTCATTTTCAATAATGCCATCATAAAGGTTATAATTAACAAAAACATATTCATATGAAGAATCTGACCGTTTAATTTCTATGCGTGAAATCCCATCTGATGTTGAAACCCAAATTCTACCCAGATTGTCCTCAATAACAGATTTTACCACATTGTTAACCAAGCCATCTTCCATATAAAATACCCGCTTTTTTTTTGAACGCTGGTCCCAAACATTTAATCCATCATCGGTGCCAAACCATATTAAATCTCTGCTATCATTCAATATACAATTATATTGATGATTACTGTGTTTAAACATATCATGTTTCACCTGACCCTCTTCCCCGGGAATCTCAATTTTTTCACTTTTCATATGATAAACAAAAACTCCTGAATTACATATTCCCACGATAATGTCTTTGTTTAAAGCAGTAATCTGAAAAATACTCCCTGTTCCCCTATGTTGAGGCGTACCAACTATTGAAAGTGTATTATCGCTTGTATTAAATAAAGCTAAACCCTCGTTGGTGCCTGCATATAAAAGATCATCGCTCCAACCAAATAAGCAATTAACTGATCGGTTTAAGGTGTATTTATTTATATTGTTCTCTTTTAATTCATACAGTTCCTTGCTTCCGGTACATATCCAGATACTGTTATCTTTAGATTTGTAAATAGAGTAACAATTGATGTTTTTGGGCAATCCGGGATACCTGTATAAATTGTCTGATCCTTTCTCAAGAATGAATAAACCATTATGTGTACCCACCAGGATATCTTTGTTTGTTTCACCAAAACATGATACCTGCAATTCGCCGGAACCAAAATTATCAAAATATGTTTTGCCATAATACTGGAACTTGAACCTGTCGGGATGATAGTATAAAAGACCACGATTTATTGTACCAATCCACAGTCCACCATTATTATCATGATATTGGGTACTTATTTCCGTATGGAAAACTTTACCGTCAACCAATTCTAACTGAGAAACAAAATGTTTGTCAGTTAAATTCTTGTCAATATACCAAAAACCGTTTTTTGAGCTTACCATGCAAAACCCATTATTTTCAATGGAAAGTGTATTTAGCCGGTAAGGTGTATCCAAAATTCGGTCCCAATGCCTGTTTTTTGTATTGAAGCAAAGTAAAACTCCTGCATTACTGCTATTTCTGATCTGGTATAAATACTGCTTATAGGGTACAACCATTAATGTATGAGTAAAAACGCCCTTTTCTTTTTCACCAAATGGGTTCTCCGAGTACAACTCTTTGTGTGATACCAAATCATAACATACCATTAAACCGGATTTATAAAACACAAAAAGGTAATTTTCCCTATTCGAAATGTCATATATCACATCTCTTTCATTGTTTTGAAAAGTCATCTTTTTTTTAAATAGTGTAGCTTTTAACTCATCGTGCTTCTTTATTAACAAATCGTTGCTTTCTGTAATGTACCAAAAGTTCTTGTCAGTATCCATAAAAACATCGGTCACTGAATCGCTAATACCTTGTTTTAAAAATAATTCATTAATAGAGGGTACAAAACGTTCCATTGCTATATCCAGGATAATAAGCTTATAATTGTTTTTTATCCATAATTTCCAGTCAGAACTTATATATGTATGATGAAAACCCGAATAGTCCCTTAAAAGATAGGCTTCTTCTTCATTATAATGAAGGGGGCGAAAATATACCCCGTCATATATACTGACAATCCCCTGACTCACAACCACCATTCTGCCATCATCAAGCTGATTAAGGCACCGGATACGTTTGTCAGGTAATCCTCCACCATTAATTGGTGAAAAAACAAACCTATCCTGAGCGAACGTTAATATACAGTAAATAAAAGTCAGATATACAAGAAAGTATTTCATGCCAACTAATTGTATTAATTCAATCCTAACACAAAAATATCTTCATTTAACTTAAAATTAAACAACTGTAAATAATTTTCAACCTAAATATCAAATTCTTCAACTTTTGTTTCTATAATTTGATTTTGTGTGTAATAACTTTAAATTTAAAAGTTTACTTTCATTAAGAAAGCATTAAAGTAGTTGAACTAATTTTTATTCTATGAAATTCGATAATAATGGTTGGTTTCAAGGCATCTTTTTAACAATGTTTTTTTTGATCTTAATTAAAGTCGATGCGCAAACCGACCTTACATATCTTTTAACAAATCCAGGTTTTGAGACAGGTAATTCAACAGGTTGGGTCTGGAAAGGGACAGACAACTATGTTTGGGTTGGGGTAAATATTGATGGTGACAACACAAAAACAGGATCCTACGTTGCCGGTATATGGAACCCAGAAATTGGAGACATTGAATTGTCACAGACCATTACAGGTTTGCCCGATGGTTACTACAGGGTAACCGCAGACCTTATGGGTAGCAGCAATTCAACCACAAGCAGGCTAACCACTCAAAGATTGTTTGCGAACAATAATTCGATGCTTTTTGGCAAAATAACAGAATCTTCTTATACTAAAAGAAATCTATCACTGATTGGTGATTCCAGTTCATATTGTTTTGGAAACTATACTGAAACTGAAAGTGACAGAGGTCCATTCAAGAAGTTGTCTGTTGTAGTAAATGTAACAGATGGAAGCTTAACTTTTGGTATAAGATCCAATGGAAAATCATCCGATTCAGGATTCACATTTCCGAATCTTGAAGATGGAGATGGTCATGGCTGGTTTAAGGTAGACAATTTTACACTGACAGAAGTTTCAAAAGTAGCAACTCTTGACAATATTGAACTAAATGAAGGTTCATTGGATAAATTTTTTAATCCTGAAGATACTCTTTACAATTCAATCCTTCCTTATGGAACAACTTCCGTTACGCCCTATGTAGTTCTATCAGCAAATGGAGCTTTTGTTACTGGCACTGAAACTATTGATGTATCAGAAGGTAATGGGAAATCAGTTATTCATGTTGTATCTATTGATGGAATGGTATCAAAAACATACACTGTTAACTATACAGTAATGGAAATGCCAGCAGAAACTATAACATCTTATAACATCGATTCATCTGGGATAAATTTCATATTATATAAAGGAAACATGAGGTTACAAGTGTGTTCAGATAAAATTGTGCGGGTAAGTTTTTGCAAATCTGATAGTTTACCAAAGAGGGATACCATAATGGTTAACAATAAATGGGGAAAAACCTCGTTTCAGGTATTTGAAGACTCTGCATTAATACTATTATCAACTTCGAAATTGAATGTTAAAGTGAATAAATCAAATTCATTGATTAGCTTCCTCGATACAAATAACAAACTGATTTTGTCTGAAAATAATAAAAGTGTTGAACCCGTAAATCTTACACAATATTCATTTCAAACCAATACGTGCAGCGCCATTTTTAACTCACCCACCAAGGAAGCATTTTATGGTTTGGGGCAACATCAACAAAGAATAATGAACTACAAAGGACATAAACAGACCCTGGACCAGCAGAATGGAGAAATTGCATTGCCATTTGTAATTTCTGATCTTGGATACGGGATATTATGGGACAATTACTCCTCAAGCATTTTCGATGGAAGCATTTCAGGAAACACAAGGTTTTCATTCAGCTCAGAAAGTGGTAAAATGGTAGACTATTATTTTATGTATGGCCCGGAGATTGATGAAATAATCTCGGCCAACAGACTGGCTACCGGCAAGGCACCTTTGTTTCCAAAATGGGCGTATGGATTGTTTCAATCAAAGGACAAATACACAACCTCAGAAGAACTTTTACAGATTGCAAAAAAATACAGAGATGCTGAAATACCGTTGGACTGTATTGTGCAGGACTGGGATTACTGGACACCTGATGTTTGGGGTTCCAATACGATGGATCCTGTAAAATACCCCAATCCAAAATCAACCGTCGATGCTTTACATAAGATGAACCTTCACACTATGATTTCAATATGGCCGGTATTTCACCAAAGTAGTCAAAATTATCATGAATATGAGTCAATTGATGCATTGTACCCTAGTGGCGGAATGCATTATTTTTATGATCCGCATAATTCAACAGCACGAAATATGTATTGGAACCAGGTAAACAGTCAATTGTTTTCAAAATACGGATGGGACGCCTGGTGGGCTGATAATAATGAGCCACAGGGATATCCTGATGCAATAGACAGGAAAGGATTCACTACGGCAAAAGGAAAAGGGGTCTCCTATTATAATACTTACCCGATTATGCATGTTTCAGGTGTATATGAAAGTTGGAGAAAAGACATCCCTGATAAACGTGTATTTATCCTCAGCAGGTCTGCACTTTCTGGCCAACAGCGATACGCAGCTGCCTCCTGGTCTGGTGATATTCAAAGTAACTGGAACGATTTACAAAACCAATTATCTGCAGGATTGAATTTCTGTTTAAGCGGTATCCCTTACTGGACAACAGATATAGGAGGATATTTTGGAACAGACTGGTCTACTCAATCCAACAATGAATTAATGATACGGTGGTTTCAGTATGGTGCGTTCTGCCCCCTTTTCAGGATTCATGGCAAAGGTGATAAATCAATGGTTTCTACTCATAACTTATCGAACAGCACTGTGCAGGCTATGTTAAAGTTTGATAAATTAAGATACCGGTTGATGCCTTACATATATTCTCTTGCATGGAAGGTGACAAATGAAGATTATACTATAATGCGTCATTTAATTATGGAATACAGGCAAGATATCAATGTGAAGGATATTGACGACCAATTTTTCTTTGGTCCGTTTATGATGGTTAATCCGGTTGTATCATTAGGACAAAGAAGCCGCGATGTTTACCTGCCCGAAGGTAAATGGTATGATTTCTGGAGCGGTTCACAAATAGATGGAGGTCAGACATTGCATGTAAATGTACCATTGGACCATATGCCAATTTATATCAAAGCAGGCTCCATCATTCCAATTGGACCAGAAATCCAATACGCCAACCAAATATCAGATACCCTGGAAATAAGAATTTACAAAGGAGCAAGTGGTAAGTTCACATTATATGAAGATGCAGGAGATACATATGGATATGAAAAAGGTGAATATACCGAAATTCCATTATCTTATAACAATGACCTCGAAGAACTTACAATTAATACACGTTCAGGTAGTTATCCAGACATTTCGGCAAACAGGGTGTTTAAAATCGTATGGGTTGATGAGAACCATGGAAATGGGCTTAGTTTACCTTCTATGTTTGATAAAACAATAAATTATGATGGAAAAGAGATGATTGTTAAGTACGAGAAGGTATCTGCTACTTTAAAAAAAAAGTAAACCAGGATGATGCTGTTTTAAATATTAAGCTTGACCACGATGCAAAAAGCATAATTGTAACGATGTTGTCAAAAGAAAATTCTGAAGCTTTGATGCAAATTTATAATACAAACGGACAATGTCTTTTGCAAAACTCTTTCATCGCATTAAACGGTCTTCAAACCTATTCAGTGGATATAAAACATGTCCATTTTACTCCTGGTATTTATCTCATTTTACTTAACAACAATAAAGTAAATCATTCACGTAAAATATTTTGGTAATTTCCAGTAAGTTAATAAAAGCCCTGTCCCAAAATCGTTATCTAATAATAAAGGCCATAATGACATTTTATTAACTTTTAATACCACAAAACAAGTACCAGGCCAATCTAATATTGTTTC
>JBNLCS010000106.1:0-3008 GCA_050303935.1 Bacteroidales bacterium | reverse complement strand
TTCAAATCAGTTTCAAACCTGTTTATTAAATAGTCTAATCCGTACAATACATATTCGATATTCGGTATTATATTTTGTTTATAATACAATTCTGCTTTAGCACGTTTGTTTGATGAAAATAAAAATTATTTTATTAATATTCAGTATTGGTACCAATACTACTTTGTATACCGAAAACCTGTATGAACCCTTGAATTAAACATAACATTCGTTGAAATGTTAATAATGAATACAATAGTTTAACCTGCTAAAAAAGAAAAATAATTAGTTTTGTCCAATATTTGATTATACATTGAAAAAATATCTTTTTAAAGAAATAATACCCGTAATTTTTATCATTTTAGGGATATCGTTCACTTCAAAGAAATTTGTAAGCAAAGATGTCCCACAAGGACCAATATTGGTGCTGGATTATTTTGGTGACGAATACGATAGCATTTTAAACAATTTGGATAGTATGCTACTATCGGCTTATGAAGCCAGTATGTTCCCCGGTGCTGCTGTTACCATCGTTAAGGATAATCATTTAATGTTTAGAAAATGTTACGGTGTAAAAGAATTTGGGAGTAAAGATTCAATCGATGAACATACAGTTTTCAGACTTGGTTCAGTATCGAAAAGTTTTGCGGCAGTACTCACCGGAATTATGATAAAACAAGGTTATTTCAATTGGGACGATACTGTGAAAAATTTTCTTCCTGATTTTCAATTAATGAATAAAGACTATGAAAAACAATTGACTATTAGACATGTATTGAGCCATACAACCGGATTGCCAGTGCATGCGTATACGGTTTTGCTGGATGACGGAGTCCCTTATGAACGTATTAAGCCTTTGCTTTGTAGCATCCCATCTATTGGCCCTCCCGGCCAATATTACAGTTACCAGAATGTGGCTTACAGCTTAATTGCCGATGTAATGAAAAGTGTAACACAAAAGAACTATGACGAACTCCTAAAGGAGAAACTCTTTGCCCCTTTCAACATGAATAATGCTTCAGCAAATTATTCTTCCATGATAAAGGGTAAAAACACAGCCAGGCCACACATAAAAATACGAAATGGTAAATGGTATGCTGAAAAACACAACAAAAGATACTATTCTGTTGGCCCGGCAGCCGGGGTCAATGCAAGTATTTATGATATGACAAACTATCTAATGGCTTTACTAGGGGCTAATCCAGGAGTTATTGACACCTCTATGCTCATGCAGGTATATGAACCTCAAATTGTAAGTAATATTAAATGGAAATATAGAAAAAACTGGAAAAAATTAAAAAAGGTATATTACGCGTTTGGCTGGAGGGTTTTTGAATATGCTGATACAAGAATACTTTATCATAGTGGGTACGTAAGAGGATACAAAGCTGAAATTGCATTAATACCTGAAGAAAACCTTGGAATGGCATTGCTTTTTAATGGTGCCTCAAGTTTTGCAAGCACCTGTATTCCAAGTTTTTTTGACAATTACTTAACACTACAGCAAGAAAAGAAAGATTCTGTACTGATTTACAGCAAAATAAGCATCTAACAATTTAATTCATTCTTAAAACAACGAACAAATAAAGTTTAATTTAACATTGATCCTTTATTAAATTTGAATTAATTAATTATATTTGCGCCGAAATGTTTTTGGAAATAGCAATAATTTTAATAGTAGCCTATTTGCTTGGATCTATTTCAACATCTGTCTGGATTGGCAGAATGTTTTTTGATATAGACATTAGAGAACATGGGAGCGGAAACGCAGGTACCACCAATACCTTTCGCGTATTGGGGAAAAAAGCAGGAATTATAGTTTTTTTGGTTGATGTAATAAAAGGGATACTGGCAACCCAAATGGTTCTGCTTTTTAAGCATCAGCTTAGTGAAGAAATGTTGATAATAATGCAAATTCTTGCCGGGGTATTTGCAGTAATAGGGCATATATTCCCCATTTATACAGGGTTTAAAGGGGGAAAGGGTGTAGCAACGTTGCTGGGTATGTGCCTTGGGTTTCTAACAGTACCAACGCTCATGGCAGCCATTGTGTTTACCATTGTGTTCTTATCTTCTGGATATGTATCGTTAGGTTCTATGACAGCAGGAATCTCATTCCCGGTTTTCGTGCTGGCTATATTTAATTATTCAGCAGTACCTATTATCGTCTTCACGTTAACAATTCCAATATTGCTTCTTCTCACGCATAAAAAAAATATTATTCGTCTTATAAATAGGGAAGAAAACAGATTTAATGTTAGACGAAGGGACGATTAATAAAACTCTAAATACATTATCCTTTTTCCTTAATATGTAAATCCCTTTGAGGGAAAGGAATTTGTATTCCATTTTCAACAAATGCCTGATTTATCCTAAACCGTAACTCACTTTTAATTCTTTCCACCCAAAAAGTTTGGTGGGTCCAAAAAAACAAATTAAAATCGAGGGATGATTCCCCAAAATCAGTAAACATAACAAACGGTTCATTGACCTTAGAAACCTCATGGTGATTTTTTGCACAATCAAGCAAAACCTTCTCAACCAGCCTTACGTCTGATCCATATGCAACCCCCACACTCACATTGAAACGGGTTAATTTCTCCATATGGCTCCAGTTTATAACATTTCCATTAATAAAACGTGAATTGGGAATAATCATGATAATGTTGTCCCTTGTTTCAATATACGATACCCGCAATCCGATTTGTTTTACCTTACCAACAGCCCCGTCCTCAAGCTGAACAATGTCTTCAACTTTCAGGGTGCCTTCAAATAAAATAAAAACACCCGACAGGATATCCTGAAAAATTTGTTGTAAACCAAGGCCAATACCAACAAGTAACGCGGCCGAACTGGCAAGTAAGAATGTAATCTTTACACCTGCAGTCTCCAGTACCATTGCAATAGCAACTATCCAAACAAGGTACCTGATAATCTGAAATATAGCATTTCCCCGGCCTGTGTCGATCCTTCGTTTTATAATGTACTTTTTAAAAAACCGGTTTATCAAAGCAATAGAAATCCTTGTT
>JBNLCS010000105.1:0-5297 GCA_050303935.1 Bacteroidales bacterium | reverse complement strand
CGAATATTACCCGTCCACTGTATTTTTTGCAACGCTTCAATAGCATCAGGTTTTATTGTCATTTTTGGCCTGCCGTACTCGGAGCAAATCAAACCGTTAAAATGTTCCGCCAACAAGGGAATATCTTCTATCCTATCGTTCAACGATGGTACATGAATAAGTATTACTGACAAACGATGATACAGGTCTTCACGAAAGTTTTTCCCGGTTATCTCTTCTTTCAGGTTTTTATTCGTGGCAGCTAATACGCGTACATCTACATTTATATCTTTATCGCTACCAACCCTCGATATTTTATTTTCCTGCAATGCCCTCAGTACTTTTGCCTGGGCAGAAAGACTCATATCGCCAATCTCGTCTAAAAAAATTGTACCGCCATGCGCTTGTTCAAACTTGCCCTTGCGTTGCTTAATGGCAGAAGTAAAAGCGCCTTTTTCATGGCCAAACAATTCACTTTCAATCAACTCGGAAGGAATAGCCGCACAGTTTACTTCAACAAAAGGTTGTCCAGACCTACCGCTTTTTTCGTGCAACCAGCGGGCTACCAATTCTTTTCCCGTACCATTACTCCCGGTAATCAAGACGCGGGCATCTGTGGGTGCTACCTTCTCAATCATATCCTTTACCTTTACAATTGCCGGAGATTCACCAACTATATCAAAGGTTTTACTTACTTTTCGTTTGAGCACCTTTGTTTCTGTAACCAGTTCTTTTCGTTCAAAAGCATTTCGGAGAGTAACCAGTAAACGGTTTAAATCAAGCGGTTTCTCTATAAAATCGTAAGCCCCTTTTTTTATTGCTTCAACAGCGGTATCAATGTTTCCGTGCCCAGATATCATAACAACCGGGATATCTGCCCCCATTTCAACAAGCTTATCAAGCACTTCCATCCCGTCCATGTTCGGCATTTTAATATCACAAAATATGATATCAAATTTTCCATTTTTAAATTTCTCTATACCGGAAGGGCCATCCATGGCCGTTTCTACCTTATGTTCTTCGTATTCCAGTATTTCCTTTAATGTTCCACGTATGCTTTTTTCATCGTCTATAACTAAAATATTGGCCATGGTTGTGTTTGTTGTTTGTGGTTTATTTCTTAAACTTCGATCCTTTTAAATCTGTTTTTTAAGAATGTCATAAGTTTACCAATTTTATTTGTTAATTCATCTATTTCGGAGAAAAAATCAATAAATTTTTCTTTTGTAAAGTAATCACGATCTAAAAATCTATATAATTTTAATTCACTGCAAAAAGCTCTGAAAATTGATAAAAACTGACATAATTCTTTATTTCCTTTTCTGTTAAAACCTTCTGTAATATTATCTATACTAGTTTCACTGACATTCTTCATTTGATTTATTAACCCAAAATCTTCTTTAAAAATATCAGATTTTGACAAAACACGTATACTATTATTATATTATTGTTATTCAACAATAAACAACAAACCATAAACTAGAATAACTCTCCTACCACCCCCTCTTTCATTGCATAATCTGAAAAATGAATCTTTTGGAGTTCAAATAAATCAATAATATATTTTGTGAATGCAATTGCCAAAACGATCATTTCAATTCTCCATTCAGGCAAACCGGGCATCTGCAGCCTTTCTTTAGAAGTAGAACATATAATCTGTTTGTAAAGATCAAGGAAATCCTCCATTTCAATTTCAATCCCCTTTTTATGCTTCAAATAATTGGCGCTACCATACCTTTTATATAAGATCATTGATACATATGTCTCAAAAGAACCTGACGCCCCAATAAGTTCAGTAGGATTATATTTAGTGCAATTTTCAATCAAATCAGGTATTAACCCATTTGTTATTGACCTCATTTTCTGTAGATCACTTTCGTATATAGGGTCGTGTGGGTCAATCATCTCGAGCAACCTGGCTATTCCCAGATCATAACTTTTTTTCCACAATACCTCTTTATTATTGCATAATATAAATTCGTTACTTCCACCACCAATATCCAGTATCAGGTAATTTACATTTTCTTTTAAGGGAACAGCCAACGATACACCTTTGTATATAAGTTCAGCTTCGCGATCACCGGAAATAACCTCCACAGTTAAACTGGTTTCCTTATTAACCATTTCAAGAAATTCATCTTTATTCTTAGCGCCCCTTACAGCTGATGTAGCAAAAGCCCGAATTGATGAAACATCAAATTCTTCTGATGTTTGCTTATGCTGAACCATTGCTTTAATAGCCCGTTCCATGGCATCAGGTTTTAAAACCCCGTCATTCATACTTCCTTTGCCAAGTTTTACAGGTAATTTTGCTTCATGAAGTATTTTAAATATTGAATTATCAGTATATTCAACCACCAGCAGGTTAAAAGTATTGGTACCTATGTCTATAATAGCTTTTCGCATCTTATCAATAAATTTTAAAAAACATATAAATATATTTTACATTATTCTTTTCTACTATTCAGTTCAAAAGCAAGGCCTGTCTAATTACCCTACTTATCAACATTTGCTAAACAATTGGGATTATTTTCCATTTATATTTCAAATATAGCTTTTTCAATATAATAATATTGCTTTTAATAATTCATCAAATAAAAACAAAGCTCCGGTTTATATTTGATTTACATTCCGATTAAATATTTTAAACCTATATTCTAAATAAACGTATATATGCTAATAATATTTAAATTATTGTTAATGTGAACTTAATAGATCTACACAACGTCGGTGTAAGAATGTTTTATGTGCACAATCTAAAAATTAGCTAAAGATAATTTTAAACAATCGATTAATGCTTAAACCATATATAAAATACAATATTACAGGTTAATTTTTGTTTTTCTGGTTGCTTTCTTATGTAAAAACAATTCTTTATCATTTGACTGGGAATGGCAAAACCCACTTCCTCAGGGCAATACATTAAGATCAGTATATTTCCTTAATTCCGATACGGGTTACGCGGTAGGTTTTGGTGGGGTTATTTTAAATACCGTTGATGGAGGAGAAACCTGGGAAGTAAAACATACAGATTTTTATGATGCATTTAACGGGATTATTTTCACAGATGTAAACCATGGGTTCCTTATACAAAGTCAGGGACCAATATTTAAAACCGTTGATGCAGGCAAAACATGGTTCACAAATAATGAAGGTTCGATAGATATACTGAATGATATTACTTTTACATCCAAAACAACTGGTTACGCGGTTGGCTGGGGAGGTAATATTATTAAAACCATTGATGCAGGAACAACCTGGACAGAACAAAGTTCAGGAACTCAAAGATCGCTATCTAAAGTTTTTTTTGTTGATTCATTGTTTGGTGTAACTGTAGGCGAATATGGAACAACACTAAAAACTACTGATGGAGGGAAGCATTGGGAAAAGATGTATATAGCAGATTACCTTGATTTTAAGTCTGTGATCTTTTTAGATCACAACACAGGTTATGTAATTTCAAGCAACAAATTGTTTAAAACTACTAATGGTGGGTATTCTTGGAATATCCTTTTTCAATCTGCTGATTATTTTTCTTCGATGAATTTCATTAATAAAAACATTGGTTTTCTTGCCAATTACAAAGGAATTATATATAAAACAACCAATGGCGGGGGATCATGGACAATGGTTAAAGATAATCAATTAAGTGTTTATCATAATATCTATTCTATCAATTGCCCAAACGATACAACCATTTATGCAGTAGCAGCTAATGGACTGATATTTAAGTCTGTTGATCAGGGCGCTACCTGGAATACCATTACAAAAGGAACAATAAAATATTTTCGTGACATATGTTTTACCGGACAAAATAACGGACATGCAGTTGGTGACAATGGCATTATTTACAATACTTCTGATGGAGGACATGTATGGAACAGTATTGATAAACCAACTGTCAGTCGTTTAAATGCTGTCTTTTTTATAAATGCCGATACCGGATATGTAGCCGGGGAGGATGGGAAAATCCTGAAATCAACTGATAATGGACAATCCTGGAACAATTTAACATTTAACACCTCTCATACATACAACAATCTGTATTTCACCTCAAAAGATACGGGTTATGCAGTTGGAGGAAATGGTATAATAATAAAAACCACCGATGGTGGAACAAATTGGGACATTAAATATTCTGATAATACTTTTCAATTAAACTGTATTTCATTTGTAAATGATTCACTTGGCTTTGCCGTAGGTACAGGAGGAAAGATATTATTTACTGAAGATAAGGGGGAGACCTGGATTGAACAAATTTCGGGAACTACTAAACGACTTAATTCCATTCATTTTTATAATGACACCATTGCTTATGTTGCAGCCGAAAGCAGCCTGATACTGAAAACAGTAAACCGCGGACAAAGCTGGTCAACAAAAAATCTGGGGTCAGGATATGAATTACTTGACATTCATATAGTTGACGACTACTTTGGTTATTGTGTAGGTAAAAGTGGAATGATTTACACAACTATGGATGGCGGGACATCCTGGTCAAGAAACAGGTATGATATGAAATCAACATTAGATATTAATGCAGTCTGTTCAAACGATTCGCATGATATCTACATTGCTGGTAGCGGTGGGCATATATTAAATTTTACCTGTAACGAAGTAAAAGAAAACACATATAAATATGACAGTTCCTCTGTTGTATTAACCAGTACGGATATGGTTTTTACAGTACCCGAGATGGAAGAGGCCACAGAATACATATGGTATTTACCCGATGGATCAGAAAAAATGTCAACAGAAAACAACATTTCAATTAGTCTGGATAGTTCATTCCTAAATAAACAAATTAAAATTAGAGGAAAAAATACATGTAGTGCCTCTCGTTGGTTTTCCATGCCAATTAAAGAGGTAGATTATATAATTCAAAATATTCAGGCCACTGCCTGCGATTCATTTGTTTCACCCAGTGGAAAACAAATTTGGTATGAAAGTGGCACCTATGAAGATGCTATTATTAATGAATCCAGCTACGATAGTATTTATATCATTAACCTGTTAATTTCAAAAACTACATATGATACAATAATGATAGATACAATTGGCAGCTATACCTCACCCAGCGAAAAATACATCTGGACTACCAGTGGCACTTATCAGGATACTATTCCAAACGCTACCGGGTGTGATAGCATCATTACTATAAATCTTACAATTGGAACTGGTTGTTCCTTATTGAAGATCAATTTTGACATTTATAATCTTACCTGTTCAGGATCGTGCAACGGAACCATAGTAGCAAATGCATCTGGTGGTGAGTCCCCGTATACCTACCATTGGGAAAACGGGGGCAATAAAATGTACCT
>JBNLCS010000104.1:0-15029 GCA_050303935.1 Bacteroidales bacterium | reverse complement strand
GTGGCTACCTAATATTACACCTGACGGTTTTGGGTTGATTACCGGCACTAGGTACAAAGGGCAGGAGGGGGCTGATGAAAATGCAAGGATGCACAACTCATTGGGAACGCTTGGGGTTACAGGTTTTCTAATGCAGGATTTAAACAGCAATCCGCTTGATTACATTGAAGGCGGACAATGGAACGACCGAAGGGAACAATTATCAAAATGGCTTGATACAACAGATCCTGACCTTTCGGGTTTTTATGAAAATGGGGGGAAGATTATCATAACCATCGGGGCAATGGACAATATAGCCTCGCCTGGTGCCCAACTTGATTATTACCAGGCATTATTGGATGAAATGGGCAGAAAAAAAATTGATCAGTTTGCCAGGTTATATGTAGCACCGCAAGGTGGTCATGGGCTGGCGGGCAGAAGTGCCGATGTCAATGGCAAAGGGGAACCGGTGGAGGTAAAAAATATACCGGGGCCAAATGGTGATGACAACATGGAGCTTATTATGAAATGGGTGGAAAAAAATCAAGCTCCTCCCAAAACACTGGTTATTACCCCGCAAGGAAGGATAAAAATGAAAAAAGAAGGGCCGGGCTACTTGCTTTGTTCGTATCCAAATTATTCCAGATACATTAGTGGCCAACCAGAACAGGTGTCTTCATATGTGAGCGAAGCCCCTTGATACTTTAAACTGTTTAAATCAGAAAAAAACTCTATAATGTTTGTATTGGGAAAGAAGAGAATGCATCGATTGTAAATTACATTGGAGTAATTGGACAGGAGATGGCCATTGCAGAAAAACAGGTCTTTAAAAGGTATTGATATTTTGAGTCCCAGTAAATCTGGGCTCAAATTTCAGATCCCTAAATATTCTCTTTATATTTACTGTGGTCTGAAGTTTCTTGATGCCTCAAATTTGATTTTGTAGGGTTATTTTATTAATAGTAAATTTTGATGAAATTTTTTAAGGACATAGCTTCAGTAGTGCTAATTTTGATTTTGTTTGTCGCTTGTCAAAAAAAAGTAAGGGAAAATATTATTTATTTAGATAAGTTTTCAAAAATAATTTCGCTAAAATGTGACACTTCATTTACATTGGTTAACGTTTGCAATCCTTATTTTATGGAATTGCAGGATAGCGTTCTTATTCTTGGGGATTTTGAGTCATATCCGCATTTCTATCTGTACAGTGTTCCAAAATTTAGATATTTAAAAAGTTTTGGCTATCATGGTAATGGACCAACCGAATTCTTATATCCGTATTTGTCGGGTAACAGACCTTT
This sequence comes from Bacteroidales bacterium, assembly GCA_050303935.1. Classification (GTDB taxonomy): domain Bacteria; phylum Bacteroidota; class Bacteroidia; order Bacteroidales; family JBNLCS01; genus JBNLCS01. The sequence continues at coordinate 13,749 of JBNLCS010000104.1, read as the reverse complement.
AGATTATAAAATTACAATTTTAGATTTGCATTCAAGAAAGGTGTCTTTAGTTGATTTGAGAAAAATTCTTTCAAACTCTTATTACAAGATGGAGAAAACAATGACCTTGCCACCGGAACTCCTCGAATGTTATAATGTTATTTTTACAAATGATAACAACATAAAGGCATTATCAATCGGTGGAGAATCTGAAGGAGAATTTGTTTCGTATAATTTTAAAACAAAAAAGATTTATTGGAACAATTATTTTGAAGATTACAATAAATATAAAGATAAAACGTCAAAAGAACTATTTGGAGTTTCCAATTCAGGGAGTATAAAATTAAAGCCTGATGGTGAAAAATTTGTAAAATCTTTTCGGTTTAAACAAATTATTGATGTTTATGATAAAAACGGGAGTATCGATTTTTCTATAGTAAAAAAAGGATTTAAAGAGCCTGTTTTTGATACAAAAAAGAATGATTTTGGGGATTCTACAGTATTTTATTACTACAATGTATTCCTTACAGATGGGTATATATATGCTCTTTTCGAAAACTATTCACATCCGCAGAAAGAACCGGGTGATGTAGAAATTCATGTGTTTTCCTGGAACGGAGATGCCGTTTGCAATTATAAATTGAACGAGGGTATAGGATTTAAATCACCTTTTGTTGTTGATGAAAGATCAAAAAAAATCTATACTTACAATCCTTATATTGAAGGTTCTGAATTAAGGGTTTTTGATATTAGTCAAGGACATTTAGATAAATGAAAATCATAATGTTATTCTTGTCGGAAATCCTTTGGATAATAAGGTAATAAGAAAATATTATGAAAAAAATATGTGTAAATAGTCTAATTTTATGTTACTTATAAAGAAGATTTTATTAATACTCATTATTGTTGGCATTCCTAATTTAAAAACAGGAACATGTCAAGACTATATTATATCAGGGAAGATAATAGATAAGGAAACTTTAGAAAGTCTGGAGTTTGCCAATATTATGATTTTGAACAAGGAAAAAGGCACAAGTTCTGACAAAAATGGCATCTTTCAAATGAAAATAATAGAGGAACAACTAGAGGATACTCTTATAATTTCATTTATAGGTTATGAAAGTTTAAAAATATGCATAAAAGATTTGCCTTTTAAGCCAATCAAATTAACACAAAAACCTATCGAATTAAATGAGGTTGTTGTTAAAACCGATAAAAAAAATAAAAAGAAAATAGTTGAACTGAATCCATTTAAAAAAAACAAAACGTTTATTCGATATGCTCCAATATATTGTAGCAGCAAAGCTTGTAAAATACCCATACTTTATGTACCCTATAGCCCAATGGACCAACCATCTATTGAAGCCTTATTTTTTTCTTTTAATCCCAAATTTGATAAAACCAGGTATTTAAAAAAAGTAAAATTGCATTTATTCAGTTATAAGGATTCAGCCTTGTTCCGGTTGCGTATATTTTATGCCACAAAGGATTCAACACCAGGAAATGATTTGTTGCTAACACCTTTGAATTATTATGTTGACAAGGGCGAACACGTAATTAATCTTGAAATAGAAAAATATAGGTTACAAATACCTAAAACGGGTGTTTTTATAGGAATTGAAAAGCTGGTTATATCTGAAAATAAATATATAGATGAAACAGATGGTTTCAAGGCAATATATTATTCTCCTCTTTTAAAACATGTTGAATCCAATGAACCGGGGTATACGTGGCAATATAGTTCAGGGAAATGGCAAAAAGAAAGCCATTGGTACCCTGATCAGGTAACTGATAGTTCAGGGCACGATGTTATTTTACAAAATCATTATTACTGGGTAACAAAACCTGCTATTTCTTTATTTTTAACGGAATAATTAATTTCTTTTGTATACGAAAAACAGATTGAACTGTCTTTTGAGTGTATTGGAAAATGTTATTATTCTTACAAATTACTATCAGTGAAGTATAGCTGGGACTTTCTTTTCATATTCCCTAATTTAATGAAATTGTTTGTGCGTGAAAACAACAACCCAACAAGGGTAAACCAAAACCAAACAGGATTATTTCAGGTATTTCATAAACAGCATTGAAAAACATTTAATTTTCATATGCCAATTGTTCATAAAGTTTGCGATCGAATTCTTCCAGGCCGGTAATGCTGTGTAAATGGTTTACCGATATCCATGGTAACCAGAACCTGTGTCCTCCAACGCCCCTTCCTGACCGGCCGGTGGCCATGCTCCAGTTTTCCTGCTGCCATCCTATACCTTTCATATCGTGCAAATTGCCCGGCACAGCTACCATTGATTTGGTATTGTTTAGCAGTAAGCGTGCTACCGCCAGGTAATGTTCATCATTGGTGAGTTTATATAATTTTGCAAACGAAGGCGCAGACCAATCAAGGTATTCGTCAACCCCACCCGGGGTACGGGCAGATATGCCCTGAAGGCCAATGGTTGGCACCCCTTTTTTCCAATGAAGTTTAGCATTGTCAGCATCCAGGGGCATGGGGATATTCCATATATAAATCCAGCTTTCGGTGAAATCTGCTGCTGTTTGTGCCCGTTCAAGCCATTTATTTTCATGGGTCGATTCATACAGGCTCAAAAATGCTTCCAGGCTTAACATTCCTGCTTCCTTGTCGGTAATATTAGGATTGTCGCTGGTCCCACCAACAAATAAACCATGCTTTCCCCAATTATTCCATATATATTCGGCTGCCTGAATGGCTGCCTGCTTATATCTTTCATCGCCTGTTTCTTCTGTCATCAACACCAGCAAAGGAACAGGGCAATAACTGGCAGTTCCGGTAGCTTCGGCAACCTTATCGCTTCCACGTTCCCATCTTCGCGGGAACGACCCATCTTCCCTTTGTTGAAGGATTAACCAGTCTACGTACGTTTTTACCCAGTTAAACCATTCAGGGTGTACATGTCCGTTTTTACGTTCCCGTTGATAAGCTTTTATCAGTACCCTCATATCTTCAGTTGCATTTCGCAGCCAGGGGGCAAGCCATATGTGGTCCCATGGTTTTCCGGTGGCAAGGTCATAGCCTGTGGCTTGTAGTGGTACGGTTGGTAATGCATTGATCATTGATGAAATGATGTTAAGTGCCGTTTCCCGCATATATTGTTCCCGTTGGGTACTGTCGCGGTCACTTTCACGCAATAATTGATCGGCACACTCAATGTTTTTGCTTACAAAGCCCATGGCAGCCATAGTCCAGTTCCATTGGGGGTATGCAGTATCAAAGGTTGCCACAGCAAAAGGGATTGCGGTACGCCCGTCAATGGTGGCCGCCTGAGCAACAAGGTGATCTGTTAAAAGGGTACGCATGTTGTCCACATCAATGTGCATGACCTCCGGATCCAGGGTATTCCATGCCCAGCGCCAGGTATTTCGTGTAACATCCTTAAACGTTTCTTCACTACCAAAGCGGAACCTTACTTCATAAGCATGTTCAACACCTTCTTTGATTGGATGATAGCGCCGGTACCACCTGGCTGTGGCAGGTGAAACGGTATCACGTGAATACCTGGTTGAAGAGCAAGGGAACATATACCCAAATTCAACAGGATTGGCCTTATTTTGCCAGGCACCCAGGGCGCCCAATTGTATGCGTTCATCGGTCATTACCTCTTTTATAAGCCGGGTTTCACTAACGGTAGAAGCGCCATTGGGCGAAGGGTTCAAAATGGCTATTGAAGAACCATTTGTAAAAGACAGGGCAAAAAGTGGTGCCGGGAGCATATCTTCCCGAAAAAGAAAACGTTTTGCCTGATTGTTAAGGGGGCCGCCCGGAGAACGCTCACCATCAAAAGCAGGGTTGCCATACAAGGCGCCCGGTGCAAAATATTTCACGTCATCCCAGTATGTGGAAGTATCTATATTCAACGTCACGGAACTATTGAAACCTCCTGGTACATTTCCGGAAACATTTATACTCCTTTTTACTGAAATCACAGATTCATTTATGCTCCAAAGATCATGTATTGAAAAATCTATCGTATCATTGTATTCAATTTTTGCATCAGCCGCAATACATGAAGCACTGTCTTTTATTGAATAATATCCTTTGGATATTTCCAATGGTTCTCCATCAGTTCGAAAGATTTCTATTTTGGCGGGTTCTGGTTGATAAATTTCCGGTGCATTTGTCTCTTTTACTTTAATGCCCCATAAACCAGACTCATCTGGTACAAAAAACACTTTTTCACCTGTTTGCAAAGTTCCCAAATCCTTTCTGTTGTTTTGTGAACATGTACAAAATAAAATAAGGCCCAATAATAAACCCGGTATTGATACAATATAATTCTTCATAGTAAAGTAGTTGTTAAACTGTTAAAGTTAAAAAAAGGATTGGGCTTGTCAAAATAGTTAATTTCTATCAGTAAAAATGGATGAATCATACGAATAATATTTTATGGTCACCATAGTTATAAATTGAATACGTTTAGTATCTTCTTTTCAAATTCCCTAATTCAAAAATGCTGATTACCATTACTATTTTGCCATTCACTCGTTGGCCCTCATATTATCAATTTATATACCTGATATTTAGGTTGAAAATTTAAATATCAATTTTTAACTTAATTTTATAAGCCATGAAGTATAATTTTTTTAATTCAGTAAATCTGTTTTTTCCCAAATTGGCAAGAAACTTTAACATAACCGTATTCTTGCTCATGCTGTCTTATTTTCAGGTGGGAATATCCAATTCACACACTGAAAATTTACCTCAACGGACTGTTTTTGAATGGCACCATCCGCCGGATTGTTATGACCACGATTTTAAATACCTACTTGTAGTAAAATGGGAATTAAACAATTACCCTGAAATTATTTGTAAGGACACCGTGAATCTTGCTTCCGGAAAGGTGAAAACAGTTTTTAATATTCAGGAAAGTGGATTATACGAATTAGATATATCAAAAAGCCCTCACGTTATGGATGGGGTATATAATTTAAGAATTGAAAATTCTGTACACTTAGTACTATTCCTGGAGCCTGGTGACAGTATCGTATATAAAACCTGTCCTGATAAAGGAGATTTTATTTATGGTAAAGGGGTAAGCAATAATGCGTTTGCTGTTCGTAATTTCAATTATTATGTTGATTGGATGAATGATAGGGCTTTAACCGAAGACAGGGTATTGTATTGGCTAAACAAAAGCAAAGATACATATAAAGAACACAAAAATGAACTGGATAAAATACGGTTCAAATTATCACCGGGATTTTACAAGTTTTTATTAAATCAGGTGGAATATGGGTACCATGAAAACAGAATTTCATTATTAATTAGTTTTTACTGCTTTATTAATGACTATTTAAAGGGGAATGATTTAAAGAAAAAAAATAAAAAAATTCAGAAATTAGTTATGCCTGAATTAACTTTAAATGAGTTATTTGATGATAGTTTTATTAATTATCCCGGTTACAAAAATTTTATTCAGGGTTATGCAATGTATTTGGCTTTTATTAATCAGAAACTACTTGTAATTGGTCATGAATTACAGGTTGATAAAGAAGTATTTGACTATGCTAATAAAATTTTATCAGGAGCTGCCAAGGAGTATTTTTTAGCACAGGTATTGAAAGATTTTTTGGATTACCCGGATAAAAAAGAAATCGTAAGGCCATACTACACTGATTATATTAAGGATTACCCGAATTCAAAATACACCCGAATTCTTACAACCATTTTTAATGCCAGGGGCGACATCTCTCTGGGAAAACCAACTCCTGAATTTAGTTTAAAAGATCAAAATGGCCATTTGGTTTCACTATCCTCGTTTAAAGGAAAAAATGTCTACTTGTATTTTTACACAGATGAATATTGGTTGAAACAAATTAATAAGGGTTTACTAAATTATCCGGATCTGATAAAAATATTTGTTTATACTGGAAATGACACGGTTTATTTTCAGAAAAATGCTTTGTTATATCCAAATGCTGTTCATCTTTTCAATAAAAACTGGAAGTATGCCAAGGAATATAATGGATATCATTATAATTATCTGATTGATAAAAGAGGTAAATTTCTACAAATCTTTCGAGCGGCAAAATCTGAAGAATTAGAATACAATCTTTTTAAAACATTTAATGGGCAAAAGTCTTTAAAAAATAATTCAAATGTGTTGTTGCTTATTGTATTAATTGTTGGGATAACAATCTTTGCTGTTGGTATTGCCTGGGTTACCATACGATGGCGTTCAAAAATTATAAGCAAACGTGAGGAGAAGAGACATAAACTTGTAGAGATGGAATTACGTGGTATACGCGCCCAAATGAACCCCCATTTCATGTTCAATTCGCTCAATTCTATTCAAAACCTAATCAATCAATCAAAGGTACAGGAAGCCAACCTGTACCTTTCCAAATATGCAGAACTGATGCGCATGATTTTACACAATTCCGATAAACCCGTTATCCCCCTTGCTGATGAAATAGAAGCCATAAGAACATATTGTGAGCTTGAGCAATTACGCTTTAATTTTGATTTTACAATTGATATCGATAAAAACACAGATGTTTACAATATTGAAATACCTGGAATGTTAATCCAGCCTTACGTGGAAAATGCGATTATACATGGAATAATTAACCTTTACAATGGAAAAGGGGATTTAAGAATAGCCGTTTCGTTAACCAACCAGACCTTACTTTGCACGGTTGATGACAATGGTATTGGACGGAAAGCCTCTGAAACCCTGAAAATGAATAAGAAAATTCAAAATAATGGATTTGGGTTGCGCCTTTCACAAGAACGGATTGATTTGTTAAATTCGCAACATAAAAAAAATATCAAGGTAAATATTACAGATAAACAAAACAGTACCGGGGAAGCGGCAGGAACAAAAGTTGAAATTATTTTTCCTTTAATGGATTAAAAATATTTATGCATGAATATTAAAGCAGTTATAATTGATGATGAACCAGGGAACATACAAAACCTGCAAAACCTGCTTGCCCAATATTGTTCAAATGTTGCTATACTGGCAACAGCTACTTCAGCCAGCCAGGGGATAGAGATCATTAAAACGTATACACCTGACCTTGTTTTTCTTGATATTGAAATGCCACGAAGCAGTGGTTTCGATATGTTGGACAGACTGGACAATATTAATTTTGAAGTGATATTTGTCACAGCATTTAACCAATATGCCATTAAAGCAATCCGTTTTTGCGCACTCGACTATTTGCTCAAACCCATAAACATAAAAGAGCTTATTTCGGCTATTGAGCGTGTAAGTCTTAAGCTAATGCAGCGGAAAGAAAATGAACAAATGAAATTGTTTATACAGCATTTAAAACAACCTGAAAATACCGGAAAAATAGCTTTGCCCATGGCAAATGAAATTCAATTTGTTGATATTAATCAGATCATCTATTGCAAAGGTGAAGACAACTACACTTATTTTTTTCTTACCAATAATAAAAACCTGCTTGTATCAAAAACATTAAAAGAATACGAAGAACTTTTATCTGAATATAAATTTTTACGTGTGCACCGTTCGTATCTAATTAACCTGAACTTTGTAAAATCATTTGTGAAAAAAGAGGGCGGGTACATTGTTATGTCCAACAATGCCCAGGTTAGCATTAGCCGGAACAAAAAAGAGGAGGTGATGCGGGTACTCACCAATCGGGTATAGGTGATTATTACCCAAATTGAGCGATTTCGCTCAATCGATTAAGTAAATGTAAGCATTTCACTTCACTCATTTGGTGAAATACTACATTTTCTAAATCGGGGTTAACACTAAGTAAAGCGCTACTTCATTGCTCTCGTATCGCTCAACTTAGGTATTATTTTACATGTATTTTAATAATGTCAAATTTTAGAAAATCAAAGTCTTGATTTTTCATGGATGGATGTGTAGGGCTTATATAAAGTCCGTTTTCAATAATAAACCAAGAATTTATCCTATACTTGTAATTTTGTAATTTAACTTTTTCTAAAAGCTGGAAATTTTCATTATAAATTTCCAATGAAAGGGGTTTATCCAACATCTTATTGTTAGAATTTTCATTTACATTTTGCTTTGTCCCTTCCCAGAGAAATCGATAATATACTTTTCTATATTTATCAAACAAAAATGCAAAACGATGTGTATTGGAAGCAGCATGTTCTACCCAAGCTTGATTTGTTGAATTTTCTGGTAACCGGGTTATTTTATCATTTTGATTGGATAGGTTAATAATTCGATAATTATTGCTGATTGCATCCAGGATAATAACCTCATCGTCAAATTGACTTGACAAAATAAGGGAATCATCTTTTATAGAGAATAAATTTAACCATCTAAGAAACCCGACCCTGCCATGATATTTTTTAAACATACTTGAGAATTGCACGGGCAATTCTATAATTTCATCACTCGGTAAATCCAGTTTAGATAGTATTGATGAATGAATGTGTTTGTCAATTATTTCTGCAGGATATAGATTTTGTAAAAAGATGCTGTTTGAAACAGGAACAAATTTAAGTTGAAAAGATGAATTTATTACGTATCTATAATCCGGTGCTGCTTGAAAATTCTCATACAGGTTATATTTATCAGTTTCTTCAAGGTTGGAATTAAAGATTGAGATAGAATATGTGTGAAATATGAATAAGGAATCTTTATTATGAAAATAGATCCCTTCAATTTGATCAGACATTTCACCAGGTCCCCTGCCAACAGGTAAGTTAATATGTTTTGAGATTTTATTGGAGATTAAATTGAATACATCCAACGATTTTGTTTGATTGTTATAACAAATTAATTCATTCAACAAGGTATCAATTGTGAAAATGTCGTAGTAATTTAATGAGGCAATATCAAGTTTTATCTTTACTGAATCATACGTGAGATCAATTTTATTTTTTTTGTTTTTGGTTCCGGCATTTTCATTAGTGCAGGATACAATTAAAACACCTGTCACAATTATAAAATATAACTTGGAAATTTTCATAAATGGGTTTATCTAAATATTTTGCAAAATGATATGAATTCTACTTCGGGACGAGTATAACCTAAATAAAGTTACAATGATATTATGATTTTTTGCACTTTGTCACCTCATTTTGCAGTTTGTCGGAAATATCTTCCAACTTAAAAAATTACAGGGTTTATTTGCTTCAAATACAAACTTCTTAATTTTACGATCATGAAAAAAACAATTTTGTTTATGTTGGTATTATCCCTGTATTCTTATGCACAGGTTTTTTCTGCCAATAAATTTTCTTCCACAGATTCACTTTATTGGGAATTTTTACGCGAACGGCTTTTTGGACCGGGAAACCCTGCTGTATCCTGTTTTCAAGAAGATATTTTTTTACATTTATATGGGGCATCTCATGAAGACAGTGTTATTATTAAACAATTATTACATGAATTGCACGAATTAATTCCAAACAAGAAAATTGAATTTGCTGATAAAATTAAAACTCACGGTGCATCTGATATTGTGATGGGTTTCAATGAGCAATTTAATATGTCTTCAAACGGAATTATAAAGCACTCGCCTAATATAAATGGAAACCAAATTAAATATGATGGTTTTAAAGGAATATTTCAGGAGGAAATATATACGCAATATATACATATAAACTTAAATGACACGGTTTCATATACCGAACGCGAAAGATATATTTATTATGCTGTTTTAAGGTCTTTATGTACCATAAAAGGCAACCCGGCAGAGGCCGAAACATTTATTGATAGCGCCGTTTATAATGGCTTTGATTACAACCCGGCAAATACTGTTTTTACCGATGCCGACAGGTTTTTGATCCAAAAACTATATTCAAGTGACTTTCAAGAACAATTTAAAAAATATATGGTCAACAATCACTCGAAAGGTGAGTATTTAAAAATAATACAGGAAGGCAACATGGAATTGAGGGGATTTGTGCTGGCCATCATTTGTGGATTGGTCTTATTGATTGCTTTTTACTTCTTGCTTTTTAATCGAAATTTTAAAAACAAGTATTCAGGTTACCTGATACCAGGATTGTTTATAAGTATATCAATTGTTATTATTCAACTGGTTTATAATACAATAACGGAGAATTATGATGCATTCTCACATTTTATTTCAGGGGCGATTCCTGTTTCTTTTGGGATTGCTTTGTCCGGTTTGCTTTACTTTATCGAAAAATTTATAATAAAACCCAAAAAGCCTTTTAATGTTAAACTGGTAATCAAGGTATTTTTGATATTTGTTCTTAGTATTATGTTATTTGGAATTGTTTTTCTAGTTGCTAAGACGTTTGATAATGATTCGCCAAATTACACGGATGTATTTATAAATTATTTCTTTATTAGTCTGGGGATAGCCATTGCCCGGGGAGCTTTTCTAGCTCTTAAAGAATTATCTGATTCCTCTAGGCGTGCAAAAGATGTTGAACTTAGCAGGTTAGAGGAACTGAAGGCACAGGCTGAGATGAAATTGTTGCAGGCACGTATTAACCCCCACTTTCTTTATAATTCATTGAACTCCATTGCGGGACTTGCACGCAGCAATCCTGATAAAACTGAAAAAATGGCGCTTTCGCTTTCCGATTTATTCCGATACACCATCAACAGACAGGGATCACAAATGACCACGCTTGGTGAAGAAGTGGAAATGGTAGGTACATATCTTGAGATTGAACAAATACGGTTTGGGGACCGAATGAAATTTTCTATCCATCTGGATAAAGAACTTGAACAGGAGAAAATCCCCAGGTTTATTGTGCAACCTCTGGTAGAAAATGCCATCAAACATGGTATTTCAAAAATTGAAGGAAAAGGGGAAGTTTCTCTTACAATCCGTAAATTGGAAAATGGATTTGTTATTGAAGTGGCTGACAACGGACCCGGTTTTGTTGAAGGATTGGTGAGTGGTTACGGTTTGCAAAGTCTGTATGACATGTTAAAGCTTTATTATGGTAATAATGCCCAGGTTAATTGGCAAAACGAACCAGCAAAAAAAATGAGTGTAACCATTTATTCTAACGTATGATTTAAAACAGAAATGAAGAAAATTCCATACCGCACTATAATTGTTGATGATGAACCACCGGCCATACAACGTTTGCTGGAATTGGTTACACATTTTCCTGAAGATTTTGAAGTGATAGGCCAGGCGGCAAATGGCGGAGAAGCTATTGAATTAATAGAATCATTGAATCCTGACCTGCTCTTTCTTGACATTCAAATGCCTGGCATGTCAGGATTTGAAATGTTGCAGCAGTTGTCAGAAATACCCATGGTTATATTTTGTACAGCCTTTGACGAATATGCACTTCAGGCATTTGAAACCAATTGTGTAGATTACCTTTTAAAACCTGTAAAGCTGGAACGCCTGGAACAAACGATTGCAAAACTTGACCATTTCAAACAAAACGTTGATACGGGTAAAATAATGGAATTCCTCAGGGAGTATTCAAAGCAACCCCTCAAAAAAACCATGACCTCAATAACAATTAGAAAAGGCAGCAAAATACAATTTGTAAAATTGGAAGATATTACGTATTTCAAAGCAAGCGATAAATATGTTAGCCTGTTTAATAAAAATGGGGAAGAAAATATTACTGAAAAAACACTGATACAACTAGAAACGGAATTACCGGATTATTTTCTTCGGGTACACCGTTCGGTAATTATTAATACCCCTTATGTAAAAGAAATCCAAAAAACATTTAACAGTAAATACATAATAAAGCTAACAGATTATTACCAAACCAGGATAACCACCGGACGTAATTATCAAAGCCACATCAAAGCCTGGATTGAGTGAAAAATTTATTCGGTGTATTCCAAAATATCCCCAGGCTGGAACTGATACCAGATTTTTGTTGCTTGTAAGCAGTTAAATACAGCGTTTTCTTTCTTGCTTTTCTGCAAGTACATGTGATATATTTATTTTGCTCAAATAATATGTGTTTACATTATTGCAATACATAATTATTGACATATTCCTTCCAATTTTTAACATGGGGTATTTCAATATACTTTCCGGAAGGTGTAACTAAAATTTTAGTCGGATAACTTCGAATCCCAAATTTATTTGTTATATCAGAATCAACTTCAGTAACTGGAAATGTATAATGATTTTTTTTCATGAAGCTTTCAAGTCTTCTCGAATCGCACGAAAATGTTATTATTTTTAGTTTGGAACTATCATTTTGATTTATTTGATTATAAAATGACTGAATTTCAGGCAATCCATCCCGACATGGACCACACCAGGTTCCCCAAAAATCAATAAAATACCAGTTATCTTGTTTTTTGAAAAATCCAGCGTATCCGATTTAAATCCAACCTTTACATGTGGTACAGGTTGACTTTTGTTATTTATTGTTAGGAACCAATAGTCTTCAAACTTTTTTTCGGGAAATAATTCCTTATAATAAGATTTAAGTTTATTTAAGTTATTATCAACGGGATCAATGTATGCCATCTCACTTAGTTCAGTTAATAATTTATCTTGATCCCTGCTTTTAATAAATTCTTGATATTTCTCCCTATAACTTATTTGATTCTTACTCCTTGTGAGGATAGAAGCGTCAAATAAAAGTTTATTTGAATGTCTGATATCATAACCATCAGGACTGTAATAGTTGGCTTTGTAAAGAAACTCAGTGTTATTATCGTATACTGAGTATAAGTTATAATAACTATATGCCAATAAACATCTTATCCAAGCCCTCTTTTGCATTATTTCGGCTGATTTATTAATTGTGTCTAAGCATGGATATTGTTTGAGATTACTGATAATTCTTTTAAGAAATGCGTGCCTGGTTTGCTTATCAATTTTACCTGTCGTTTCTAATTCTTTTAAAACTAATAAGCAATATTTTTCTGCATGTGATTCATAATTTATTTTGTGATCCAAAAAACTATCTAAGAAGTCAAGCACCATTTTCAGACTATCTGCATTTTCAGTTTTTTTTGCTATTCTCCAAAAATATAATGGCTCAATTATTTTATTAATTTCTGTATTGTTTTTTAATATTAACAGTTCAAGAAAACTTGAACATGTTAAATTAAGGTCATTAAAAGCAAAATATTGAGGTAGATTTGAGTGTATTCGAAAAATTAGTAATTCTTTGCTTGTTTTATTTAATTTAAGGGTTTTATTGACGGCTTTTTTAGGTTTACCTTTTCGCAACGATTTATCTAAAGTATTAGACAACCAACTTCCTTTTAAACCAATGTATATCTCCTTAGGTAGTTCTCTTAATGTAATTGTTTTTGATTTGCCACCAACATAACTGAATATAAATAAAATAAATATGGCAAAAATTGCTGGTTTTTTCATTTGTACGAATTTTTTTATTTTCGACAGTAGTATATTGGATACTAAAATAGGAATTAATTAAGGTTTAATGCTCATGTCATTGTTATTATAATAAATAAGTCTTCTGTGCTTCTTAGGAAATCTAAACGTGTAATATGCTAATCCCGACTTTATTTGCCAGGGCTGTTGATTCGTATCCCGATATAATTTGGTTTTATGGTTTTATTTCATATTTTACCTGTTTTTTGATTTCTATTTTATTTTCAATTTTCTGTATTATACGGTTTCCCAAAGCAATACCTTTCTTTTCTACTATGTTATAGGTAAATATTGCAATTACCGCTGAACTTAACACAACCAATACTATTGCCAGTATTGTTCCAAATGTTTTATATTTTGACAACTCGAAAAAATCAAAATTCGAGTAAAATTTAATTATTGTGAAATGAATGCAATACATGCTATAGCTTAATTTTCCAATACATTTTGTCAACG
>JBNLCS010000103.1:0-4392 GCA_050303935.1 Bacteroidales bacterium | reverse complement strand
CTGTTTCGATAAAATTACCAGGTAATTATAAATATCTTGTTGTTTTAAACTAGCCCTTCTGGCCATAGCTTCTTCATCAATGGCAACATAGTTGTTAAAAAGGCCGGTATATGTCCTAAGCAATAATTTAATGATGGCATCCAGGTTTTTATTGGCAATCTGAAATTTATATAAATCATCCCTGTTTACAATAAACAAGACCCTGGCAGGATTATTTAAATCATCGGTTAGTTCAATATACCCTTCGGTTTGCAATATTTTAAGACTGTTATATGTAGTTAATACATTTAATTTATACATTGAACAAAAACTAGATAAATTAAAATCATAAACATTGCCTTTTGCCCCACCAACAGGTATTTGATAAAAATTGCCGAGTGCCTTGTAAACCCGTTTTATTTCATCCGTTTCCGGAAAATTTACAGGGATTCTTCGTTTTACATTGGCTATGTCTCCCTTGTTGTAAAAAATACATACATATGATTTTTTCCCATCTCTTCCGGCCCTCCCTGCCTCCTGGAAATAAGCTTCGGGAGAATCTGGAATATCATAATGAAACACAAATCTGACATCGGCTTTATCAATGCCCATTCCAAATGCGTTGGTGGCACATATTACACGGGTTTTTCCGCTCCACCATTCATTTTGTTTTATATCCCTGGTTTCATGTCTTAACCCTGCATGATAATAATCAGCGTTAATCCCATTGTTTTTTAAATAAACAGCTAGTTCTTTTGTCGTTTTACGGTTCCTGACGTAAATTATACCACATCCATTAATTTTCTTTATGGATTGTAATATATGGTCTCTTTTATCTTCCAGTTCACGCACTGCATAAACAAGGTTACTACGGTAAAAAGATGTTTTAATTACATTTTCATCTAAAAACCCCAGTTTGTCCTGAATATCTTTTATTACTTCCTTAGTAGCGGTTGCAGTTAGCGCAAGCATAGGAACCCCGGGGAGGTCTTTCCGAATATCATTAATTTTAAGATAGGAAGGACGGAAATCATATCCCCATTGTGATATACAGTGCGATTCGTCAACGGCAATTAAATTAACCTTCATATCAGGTAATTTCAGTTTAAAAATATCCGATTCCAGTCTCTCCGGTGATACATATAAAAATTTGTATCCTCCAAATATAGCATTATCTAGGGTTATGTCAATTTCATGGTAAGTCATTCCCGAATGGATCGCAAGCGCTTTAATTTTTAATTGTTTTAGACGTTGCACCTGATCTTTCATAAGTGCAATAAGAGGTGTTACTACAATACATATACCATCCATTGCCATTGCTGCAACCTGATAAGTGATAGATTTACCACCACCGGTGGGTAAAAGGGCAAGAGTGTCTTTTCTTTTTAAAACAGATTGAATAATATCCTCTTGTCCGGAACGAAAATTATCGTATCCCCAATACTTTTTTAATATTTCATGAATCCCTTGCAATTTAAAAGATTTAGCTATTTTAACTTTTATTAAGTTTTATAATTCCTTTATTAATAATCGTTTTATAACATTTTTTGTATTTTTGGCCAGTCTTTGAAAAAGGTTAAGCAAAAATATGTATAATTGCTTTACACAATAAAGATGTTTAAAGATTGTTAAGTATATTAATTTTTTAAAATATTAAATAAAGAAAATATTGTTAACTAACTATGAATTAAACATACTGAATAATGAAAAAATCTGTTTTTTTACTATTGGCACTGGGGATTATATTTTTTAAAGCAAAATCCAGCGATGATGTATTGATTAAAATTCATGATCGTGAAATAACAAAGGATGAATTTCTCAGAATTTATAATAAGAATAATAACAGCAATACTGTTGATAATAAGTCAATTGATGAATATCTTGATTTATTTATAAATTTTAAATTAAAAGTTATTGAAGCTGAAGAGAAGGGATATGATACGTTACCTTCTTTTTTGTCGGAATTTGAAGAATACAGGTCACAATTGGTTAAGCCATATTTTATAGATAATGATGCAGAGCAAGACCTAATTAAAGAAGCATATGATAGAATGCAGCAAGAAATAAGTGCCAGTCATATATTGATCAGGGTGGGCGAACAGGCTTCCCCTGAAGACTCACTTAAAGCTTATACAAAAGCCATGGAAATACGCGAAAGAATACTGAATGGTGAGGACTTTGCAGTGGTTGCCAGGGCTACATCTGATGATCAATCCGCTAAAACCAATGATGGATATTTAGGATATTTCACAGTATTTTCAATGGTTTATCCGTTTGAATCAGGGGCATATACAACTCCGGTTGGTGAGGTATCAATGCCTGTACGTTCCACGTATGGGTATCATTTGATTAAGGTGCATGATAAGCGCGAATCAAGAGGGAGTATTAAAATTGCCCACATCATGAAGGCGGTGCCCCAAGGGGCTGATCAGGCTTTTAAAGACAGCATGAAAACTGAAATATACAAAGTATATGATATGCTTGAGGCTGGTGAAGATTTTGCTGAATTAGCAAAAAAATATTCAACTGATAAGCAATCAGGTGCAAATGGTGGTGAACTACCTGTGTTTAGTTCAGTTGACAGGAGGGTACCCAAAGTTTTTATAGATACATGCTATTCTCTTGAAAAAGATGGTATGTACACCAAACCATTTCAAACTGATTTTGGTTGGCATATAGCAAAACGCATTAGTATCCAGGGATTAAAAAGTTTTGATGAATTGAAAGACGATCTTACAGAAAAAGTAAAAAAAGATCCTTTGAGGAGCAAAATTAGTGAAAAAATGGCCGTTGAGAAACTTAAAAAAGAGTATAATTTCAAAGAAAACAAATCGACCTTAGATTACTTTAAAAACATTATAGGCAATACCATATTTGAAGGTAAATGGGATGCTTCCATGTGTAAAAATAATGAGGTAATGTTTACCCTTGATGGCATTGAATATAAGCAACAAGATTTTGCACAATATCTTGAAGATAAGCAAAGACAAATTATGCCTTATGATATATCAATATATTTGAATATGAAGTACAAGGATTTTGTTAAAAAAACAGTTATTGATTACGAAGAATCAAGGTTGGATGAAAAATATCCGGATTATAAATACCTGGTTCAAGAATATCATGATGGAATTTTACTTTTCAATTTAACGGATGAAATGGTTTGGTCAAAGGCAGTAAGAGATACGGCTGGTTTAAGAGGTTATTATGAAAATAATAAAACAAATTATTTATGGAATGAAAGGGCCAATGCTACTGTTTATTCTTCAGGAGATGCAAAAAAGATAAAAGCCTTACGCAAAGCTATTAAAAAAGAAGGGGTGAAAAATGCCGAAGCAGTAGAAATGGTTTGTGATAGTTTAAACCCTTATTGTATTGCTTATGAGAGTGGTTTGTTTGAAAAAGGTGACAATGAAGTTGTTGATAAATCAAATTGGAAAGTTGGGGTAAGTAAAGCAATAAAAAAGGATGAAAGGTATTATGTTGTTCAGATTAATGATATTATGGCCAAAGAACCTAAAGAGTTTGAAGATGCGGCTGGTATCATTACATCTGACTATCAAAATTACCTGGATAAACAATGGATTTCCCAATTAAGGGATAAGTATGAAATAGAAGTTAATAACCAACTTTTATCGACTATAAAAGAATCAAATTGAAAAAACATTTAACATATATTATACTTATAGCAATAGTTTCTTCCTGCGTAATGCAGGAAGAAACTACTCCCGTTGAAGAAGTAATTGCTAAGGTAAATGATAAATATCTGTATAAGAAAGATTTGAAAAATATTTTTCGGAATAAGGTTTCATCGCAAGATAGCATTGTTATTGTTAAAAATTACATCGAAAATTGGATAAAAGAGCAGTTATTGCTAACCCAGGCAGAACAGAACCTCACAGAAGAAGATAAAGATGTACAGGAAAAATTGAATAACTATAGAAATTCACTTATTATTTATAAATACCAGGAACAATATATAAAAGAACATCTTGATACTATTATAAGTCATGATGAAATTAAGAAATACTACGAAGAAAATACGCCAAATTTTTTACTTGATAATAATTTGGTGAAAGCTTTATATGTTAAAGTTTCAAGGACCCTTCCAAGAAATGATATTAACCAAATGGTAAGGTGGCTCAAGTCTTCAAACCAGGAGGATAAACTGGAATTGTATAACTATTGTACCCGGTATGCCGAAAATTTTGATGACTTTAATAAAAACTGGGTTGTTTTTAATATGATCCAGATGCAGTTTCCAAACTCCATTAGTAATCCGGAAAGAACTTTACGATGGAAAAAATTTTTTGAAACTCATGACACAACATTTTTTTATTACCTGAAAATTGAGGATTTTATTCCAAAAAGTGAAGTTGCCCCAATCGAATATATTGAAGAAAATATAAAAAG